>DATCEW010000084.1:0-24507 GCA_036509865.1 Minisyncoccota bacterium | reverse complement strand
CCGCCGAGCCACAAGCTCGCCACGCCTATGGCGGCGCTTATCATGGGTGCCACCAGCGCCACCGCAATGAGCCCCGTATTGTCGCGCAGCCGCAAAAGAGTGGGTTTAAAACCGACGTACCGCCTTAAAAAATACACACCGGCAAGAACCTCCAGCGTACTCTCGAGCGCAATGCCGAGAGAGGCAAGAAAACCCACACCTGCGGAAAAATATACTGCAAACGCAGCAAGCACAATGGCAGGCCAAAGACGATACCCATAGACAACGAGGGCCGCAAGCGCAATGCCCGCCGGCAGCCAGAGCAAGGTTGCAAACGCGGCAATCGGATGAATAATGAGCTCAATGCGCCCGATAATGAGGTATACAAAAAAAAGCCCCGTTCCAGGCCCGAATCGTTGGAAGTATTGTTTGGAGTAACGGAGAAAAGACTGGCGGGTCATACCGTGTATCTATGCCGCAAAGCGATATCCGACACCGCGCACTGTTTCAAAACGGGCTGAGTTGCCGTCTGCCGCAAGTTTTTTGCGCAGGTTCTTCATATGCACATCGAGCACATTGCTTAATGTCATGGCGTTAAAATCCCACACCTGATTGCAGAGCTCCTCGCGCGTAAACACCTCGCCCGGCCGACGGAGGAAGCATTCGAGCAGAGCATACTCCTTGAGCGTCAGCGAGATTTCCTTGTCTCCGACAGTCACGCGATGAGCAACAGTGTCTATCGTGATATTGCCCACGGTGTGCACGACCTTTTGCGCCTCTTTGGGCCTCCTCAATACGGAAGAGATGCGGGCGATAAGCTCATCCGACGAAAACGGTTTTACCACATAGTCGTCCGCGCCCGAGTTAAGCAGCTCGACCTTGTACTCCGTTTTACTTTGCCCAGTCAGAATAATGACCGGAGTGGTAACGCCCTCCGCCCGCAAGCTCTTGGTAATGGTCACGCCATCCAGACCCGGCAGATTGAGGTCGAGCAAAATGGCATCGTACTCGTCATGGTACATGAGGATGCGGGTCCGCGCCTTTTCGCCATCCGCAAGCCAGTCAACCGCAAAGCCCTTTAGTTCAAGGATTTTCTTGAGGTTTTTAGCCAGAGTCTCTTCGTCTTCAACAATAAGCAATCTCATAATACTATTATTGTAGTGTATTTCCTCCTCCATGAATATCTCATGAAGAGCCTTCATGAAAGCACTCCGGCAGGACGTACGCCATAGAGGTTATTGGGCACCGTCTTATATATACGCATAATCCGCTCCGCAGTGCGCGAATGAGCTTTTTTTGCGTGGTTCCACATGATAATTTTGTTCATCAGCTCTCTTTCTGACGAACTGCTCTCCTGATAATCGCACTCGGGGCACATAAGTACTATTTTCATATACCTACAGTATCCTCAGAGTCTCTGATTTTCTTATGAACTCTTTTCTTCATCCGTCTTTCATGCCGAAATGACATGATTAAATGTTTTTATGCCACCTGAAACACTCCAAAACCAAAACGAGGTGAGCAATTTTTTTGATACGCACCTAAAATCATATGTCGAATTTGAGCGACAGTGGGCCGGCGTCTTAGCGCGCCTCCTGATTAAATCGTTCGGCAGTGTGTGGTTTTTAAATGTAAACATCGCCTTTATTGCGGCATGGATAGCTCTCAACCTCGGACTCATACCCGGCGTGCAGCCGTTTGATCCTTACCCTTTTAGTCTGCTGATGATGATCGCCGCGTTTTCCACGATGTTTTTGGCTATTGTGGTCTTGATCAATCAAAATCAGCAGGGGAAGATGGCGGACATCCGCCAGAGGATTGATTTTGAAGTAAACGTACGCGCAGAGCGTGAGATAACAAAGATCCTCACCGTACTCGATGAGTTGAACACCAACTTCGGCATGGTTAAGGCAGACCAGGAGCTGGACAAAATGAAGGAAAAAATTAATATCGCCGAAATCAAAAAAGATATTGAGCAAGTGATCGAAAAAGAAGATGCGGGTCAGATGCGCCGGCCCCTATAACTAGGAGGCCTCGCCTCCTAGTTAGCGCACACGAATAAACATTTGTCTGTTTGAAGTAAACACCAGCGTGCCGTCTTGGTCGGTGCGGAGCACCTCTATAGTGTGGCGCGCGAGCGTGTCCAGCGTTTGTGATGCTGGGAAGCCGTAGGTGTTATTTTTGCCGTCCGAGATAACCGCGATGTGTGGCGCGACCTCGGCGACAAACGCATCGCTGCTCGATGTTTTAGAGCCGTGATGCCCCACTTTTAAAATCGTACTTTCCAAATCGGCAGGATCGCTGATTTGTAGTAGATGCTCCTCCACTGCACTGGATACGTCTGCACTCAGGAGCACCGACGTGTCGCCGTACACCACACGCGCCACAATGCCGCCGTCGTTGTCTTTGCTTTGATTGATATGAGAGACATCGTAATCGGGAAAGAGGATGTTGAGCGTGGCTCCCCCGCCGAGGTCCAACCACATGTCGCGGCGCGCCACGACTCGCGGTATTTTTTCCTGCGTGATTTCCTGCTCAAGCTCCTCGGCGGTTGTCGTATCTTTTTGTATGCCGGGCTCGATAAACGCGCCCACGCGGTAGCGTTTGAGCAGGTCGATAAACCCGCTGATGTGGTCGGCATCGGGATGCGTCTCTATCACGGCATCGAGCGAGCGGCTCCACAGCGGCATAACTTTTGGCAGCTCGGTAAGCACGGAGTCGTCAGGGCCGCCGTCTATGAGCACTTGCTCCCCTGTCGGGCCCTCTATATATAGAGAGTCGCCTTGGCCGACGTTGAGCACCGCAAACGTAAGTACGCCGGGCGGCGTTTGCGCCCGCACGTCGGCCCAAATGCCAACACCCGCCAAAAATAGAGCGGCAATTATACCCCACTCAACTTGCCGTTTGGTCAGTTTTTTTACAAACTCCATGCGCGCGCAGTATACAAGAAGAAAAGGAAAAGGGCGCGGTCGACTTGTGATAAGTCTCCGCGCCCAAATCGCACGCTGTATTCAAAATGATCTCCTACTTTTCTTCTTTGTACTGGACCTGCGCCCAGAGTCCGTGAAGGCGATATTCTGCCGCTTTAGCCTCGGCTTTTTCCTCGGCGACCGGAACGAATTTGATGCTGCCATCAAGTTCTTGCACCCGCACGAGTGCCTTTGGCGACACATGGCTGAGTGCAACCGTCTCAGCTTGTTGCTTGAGCGTAGGCGCAGGAAGTGGAATGATACTATTCCCCATCCCCCATACAGCTAAAACTTGCTCGTCTGACATCTTGTGAATGCCAACGGCAACTCCGCAGATAACAAAGAAAGTAGCTACGCCCCAAAGGCGCAGGAAACTTGCAGTCGATTCGCGCATTTCAAACCCCTCCGGTTTCAAAGCCCACCATGGACTTGCATCTGCCAAGACGATAGCAATTTGCAAGCATTTTGTCAAGTGTTTTTGTGGATAAAGGACAAGCCTAAAAATCATAAGAATAAAAATGGTGATTTGCTATACTGTGTGCATATGGACTACCAAGAAAAAAAGTTTACTATGCCGCTATTACAAGACATCTCCGCCAAGTCTCTCGAGGAGCACCTCGGGCTCTATGCCGGATATGTAAAAAACTTTAATGCGATAAGCACAGCGATAGAGAGCCTCCTGGCTGACCCGGAAAAAAATGCGCTTGCCATAGCCGAGTTGCGCCGCAGACACTCTTTTGAGTTTGACGGGATGATTTTGCACGAGCAGTACTTCCCGCAATTTGAGAGCGGGGCCCGAGCGCTGGACGAAAGTTCAGCACTTGCACAAGCACTTACCAAACATTGGGGCAGCACTGATGCGGCAGTGCAACGCGTACAACAAACCGGCATGATGCGCGGACCGGGCTGGTCTATCCTCTATTACAATCCCGAGACGCAAGCATTTCATATGGGGTTTGTCGGCGAGCAGCATCAGGGGCATTTTGCGACGCTCCCGATTATTTTGGCGCTCGATGTGTGGGAGCATGCGTACATCCTCGACCATGGCGCCGCGGGCAAAGGCAAATATATAGAAGCATTTTTCAAAAATCTCAACTGGAGCGTGTGCGAGGAGCGGTTTGCCGCAGCAAATAAATAGCTAAAAAGGTAAGCGGGATATATATGGCGATGGCAAGCCACAGCGGGAACGCCACGAGCGTGGCAGAGGCAAGCGGCAGCGCCTCCGTGGTGTGCGCCACCAGCAGTATCCATTGCAGCATAAGGTCGGTAATAACAGCCGGCACCAAGGCAAGCGCCGTGCTTACAAAACCTAAGAGTCCACTTGCAAGGCCGGCCAGCATGACCAGAGGCAACAGCGGCAGCACGAGCACATTTGCCGGGACGGAAAAAAAGGATATGTTGCCGGTAAAGTAAAGCAGCGCCGGCAAAGCAAAGATTTGCACCGCAATGGTCGAAGTGATAATGGCGCGCATCTCAAAACGCTTGGGCACGCGCCACAGCATTTTTTCTATCGCAGGAGCAAACACAATGAGCCCAAAGGTAGCCAATACGCTCACAAAAAAAGAGGCGTCGCCTAAGATAAGCGGCGGGTTAGAGAGCACCATGCAAGCCGCGATGGCGGCCAAGCTCCGCAAAGCAATCGTGGTGCGATGAAAGTAGCGCGCCACCAAAGCTACCAGCGCCATGGAACACGCGCGCACCGTCGTGGCGGCCGCGCCGGTCATCAGTACAAACAAAATCATACAGAGTGCCGCGCAAATCATTTGTATCCGCTTCGGCAAAAAACCCAGCGAGCGCAACATGCCTTCGGATACCACCGACATGCTGTAGCCCGAGAGGATGACAATGTGTATGAGCCCGGCCACCACAAACGCTTGCGTTAAATCCTTTGGCAAGCCGTGGCGCTGCCCGAGCAGTATCCCCTCAAGGAGCGAGGCGTCGGGCTCGGGCAGTACGCGCTCGAGCGACGCGTCAAACGCATGTTTGATAAAAAATAAAACTCCAAAGAGCGACGGGCCGGCCGGTTTTGCAGACTCGAGCTGAGCTTGCATGAGCAGCATCGAGACTCCTTGCACGCGCAAGTAGCCGGGATAGTCAAATATATTTCCGTTGTCTCCCACAAATGATGCGGGCACCGCAAGCGTGCCGCGCAGTGTAACGGTTTGTCCGTAAGACAAACCGGTTTCCGGCGGCAAAAACGCGAGCAAGGTGCCCTGCGCGGGCGTGCCGTTTACCGACACCACTGCAACATCGGCCTGTAGATGCGCACCGCTCACTTGCGGGTCGCTTGCCACGGTGCCCGCAATATCTGCTTTGCCTAAAAAGGCCGAGATATTGGCTTGCGACTCTTTAGCAATAAAAAACTCTGCACGCACGCCGCCGAGCACCAGCGCCAAAAGCGCAATCGCAACGAGAAAAACTTTTTTATTGTGCAACAACGCTCCTAAAGCGATTAACGCAAGCGCACCGCATACTCCGAGCAATAAAAAAGTAGTGGTAACAGTAAAAATAAGCCCCAAAGCAACACCCGCGGCCAAACCAAAGCAGAGCGTATACAAAAAAGCCCCCGAAGCACGTAAATAATCCACGGGAGAGTTGTACCAAAGTTAAAGCCTTTGTCTACCTTATATCCCGATAACGCCAAAGAGCCTGCCGATGCCGTAGGTTATTGCCATCGCAACGACCCCGCCCTCAACATTGCGCAACACCGCTCTTGTTTTGTTGGCACCGCCTGCATAGGCGCTCAGCCAGCCGGTAATAATGAGCGCGACAATCGCCGCGGCAAAGGTCATGGGCAGGTGCCAAGCGGCGGGAGAGAGTACCACTACAATGAGCGGTATGATGCCGCCGGATACAAACGAGGCCGCCGATGCAAACGCCGCGTGCCACGGGTTGGTAAGATCATTTGGGTCAATGTGCAACTCGGCCTCCACGTGCGCTGCAAACACGTCGTGAGCGGTAAGCTCCTTGGCCACCGTGCGCGCAGTTGCGCTCGAGAGCCCTTTTGCCTCATAGAGCGACGCAAGCTCCTCGAGCTCCTCCTCCGGCATATGGTCAAGCTCGTAGCGCTCTTTTGCAAGCAAAGCTTTTTCGGTATCGCGCTGGGTGCTCACCGACACATACTCGCCAACCGCCATCGAGAGCGCTCCTGCGGTTAAGCCTGCAACACCGGCGGTAAGGATAAAACCCGGCGAGTTGGTAGCGCCGGCAACACCCACCACAATAGAGGCCACCGACACGACGCCATCGTTGGCCCCGAGCACGGCTGCCCGCAGCCAATTTAACGTAGAGCCCGGCCCACCCCCATGCGGCTCGCGATGTCTTGCCATATCAGCCCATCATACTACACCGCGTTACTTTGCAGAAAATTCTTTAATTAAGTTTGCTTCGTCTTCGGCGGAAAGTGATTTTTTATACCGTGCCGTTTTGCCGCGCACGCGCTCCTCGCACTCGCTCCACGTTTTGTGCACGATAATTTTTCCATCCACCTTGCTTACATAGGAGTACGCTTTTGCTTTGGAGCGCACTCGCGAGGCCGATTTATCTTTATGCAACGTCACATCATGACCCAAGTTAGTGATATCTAACGCATAGCCGGCGCGCGGCCCTTTATACAAATCCGGTTTTTTGCCCTCGGCAAAATCGGAGGCAATAGCATCAACCCGCTCGTTGCCGGCAATACCCACGTGGCCGCCTACATACTTCCACGTTATGGGAGCATTTATTTTTTGCACGGCCACATCAAGCGCGACCCACAACTCTTTATTGAGCACCTCTTTTTTTTCTTTCGTCTGCCACCCGTTGCGCTTCCATCCCGCTACCCATTTGGTAATGCCATTGATAACGTACGAGGAGTCGGCGTGCACCGTGATAGCTTGAGCAGAAAATTGGTGTGCATATGTAAGCGCTTCAAGCGCTGCGGTGAGCTCCATTTTATTGTTGGTTGTGTGCTCTGCGCGCGCACCAAGCTCCTTTATATGCGCGGCCGTAGCAACCAAAGCCCCCCAGCCGCCCGGCCCGGGGTTGCCCTTGGAAGCCCCGTCGCAAAAAATTAGTATATCGAGTTTATTCATTTTTTAATTACGCTTCTTTATTTATTTGAGTAAACTCAAATAATATCAATAATACGGATGCGGGGTTTGCCGCGCCAGTCTGTTTCTATATGTCCAACAATATCGGCTTGCATCCCCGCCTCGATCGGTTTTGAAAATGATGATGCGGTTGCAAAAAAAGCGATTCCGGAAATCCGCTCGCCCTGCCCCTCAAGCTCCAAGTCAAGATGATTTGCCGTTTTGCCGAAGCTTTTGACGCGCGCAACAACCACCGATTTTGTTATAAAAAAAGGCTTTTTATTGCCTTCGCCAAAAGGGCCCAGCTTTGCAAGCGCCATGCGCGCCCGCGAGATGTCGGCTACGGCAATCTGCCGGTCGATTATGATTTCTTTTTCTTCAACTTCCTCGGCGCGGATTTTTTGATACGCGCTTACCAAGTTTGCATGCAGCTCATGCGCGCGATCTTCGATTATTGAAAATCCGCCCGAAGCAAAGTGTCCGCCAAAGTGGTCCAAAATATCTCCCGCGTTTTGCATGAGCGAGACGACGCTTACCGTGCCCTCGGAGCGGCACGAGCCCCGCAGCAACTCTCCGCCCTCTCTCCCCCACAAAAACACGGGCTTATGGTGCGCCGTGGCGAGCGAGTTGGCAACGAGCCCCAAGATGCCCGGCCGCCAGTTGGGGCTGCCCATCACGAGCACTGGGGACTCAAGCATAGCGCCACCCTCCATGCGTCGATTTGCTTCTTTAACCGTTGCGGCAACCAGACCTTTGCGCTCGTCATTTATTTTATTAAGCGTGCGGGCAAGCTCCTCTGCCTCGTGCTCGTCATGCGTTGCAAGCAGTCGCGCCGCAACGCTCGGCGAGTCCATGCGCGAGGCCGCGTTGATGCGCGGCGCGATCATAAAACCGATATCATCTTCGACAAGCGCGCCGGGTTTAATGCGGAGCATTTTTAAAAGCGCCGCAAGCCCCGGGCGGCGGTTTTTGCGCATCACGAGCAAGCCATAGCGCGCGAGCATCCTATTTTCCCCCACCAAGGGCACCATGTCGGAGAGCGTCGCCATGCCGACTAAATCCAAATACCACTTTTCTTTACCCTCTGCGTAGTCGAAGGATTGCCCATTACTTCTTGATTTCAGTATCAATGCCTGCACCAGCTTCCACGCAACGCCCGCGCCACACAATCCGTCAAACGGATAGTTTGAGTCAGGCCGTTTTGGATTAATTAAAGCAAGGGCGGGATGCAATTCCGCATTTTGCACAATATGATGATCGGTCACAATGATCTCAATGCCTTTTGTTTTTGCATACACAATATGCTCATGCTCGGTGGTACCCAAGTCGATAGTGATGACAAGCGTGATGCCTTGCCTCGCGAGTTCGTCGAGGCCTTCTTGGTTTAACCCATATCCCTCTTTGTGCCGATGCGGGATGTAATGCACAACCGAGAGGCCGAGCTCGCGCAAAAAGTCGGCAAGCATCACGCCGCCGGGTATGCCGTCGCAATCGTAGTCGCTCCACACCGCAACCGTTTCGTTATGTTTTACGGCGAGCAAAATCCGCTCTACCGCTTTTGCCATGTCCGGCAATAAAAAAGGGTCATGCGAGTCGCGCTCAAACTCGGGCTCTAAAAAGCCCGGCGCGTCTGCCGGCAGCACGCCGCGCGCGTGCAATAGATCCTGCAAAAGGTCATCGTGCACCTGCACTCTCTGTTTGTAGCGGGACATCGCGACTCTAGTATAATGGAAATATGGACGATTGCATTTTTTGCAAAATAATCCGGGGCGAGATCCCTACAAACTTTACCTATGAAAATGAATTCGTGGTGGCATTTCCCGATATCAAACCGGTAGCCCCTGGACATACTTTAGTAATACCCAAAGCACACCATCAATGGTTTTATGAAGTACCAGGAGATATTGCCAACGAGTGGTTTAGCGCCGCACAAATGCTGGGTCTCAAGTTAAAAGAAGAGACGGGCGCAGATTATATACATCTTTCGATAGTAGGCAAAGATGTGTCGCACGCGCACATGCATCTTATGCCGCGCAAGTTGGGCGACAAACTACCTTCGTAGCGCCTCAATGCCCGGCAGGGTGCCATTTTCCAAAAACTCAAGCATGGCTCCGCCGCCGGTGGAGATAAACACTTGTGAGGCGTCAAAGGCAACTTTTGCTAGCGCTGCGTCCGTGTCGCCGCCGCCAATCACCGCGTTGCCCTTAAACTCCGCAATTGCTTTGGCAAGCGCGTCGGTACCTGCGCCAAAGTCCTGCTCATAGATGCCCACGGGGCCGTTCCACAATACAAACTGCGACTGTTTTATTTTTTTGCTCCAGAGCGCTGCGGTTGCGCTGCCAATATCAACTGTTTTTTCTGCTGCGTGTACATCGTTGGTTTGCGAGTTGCGCGACATGTTGCTCTCGCTGTCTAATACCGTTAAATCGATAGGAATCTCAATGCGCTCATCCCCCGCCAACACGGTAGGCACCGGCACGCCGGACACAAGCGAGCTGCCCACCGCAGAGCCACGTGCCTTGAGCATGTCGCTTGCGAGCGCGCCGCCGAGGAGCACATGGTCGTACATGGAAACCAGTTTAATGAGAAGCGGTATTTTAGTTTCAAACTTAGCGCCGCCAATGATTGCAAGCGAGGGATGCGCGGGAGCAAGCGCCTCGGAGAGTTTTGCGATTTCCTCCTCCATAAGAAGCCCCGCATACGACGGGAGCAGCGCCGCAATGCCCACAATAGACGCATGCGCGCGATGCGAGTCGGAAAACGCATCGTTTACAAATAGGTCGCCGAGGCTTGCCAACTCTTTTGCAAATCCAAGGTCATTTGCCTCTTCCCGGGGATCAAAACGCAGGTTCTCATGCACCACTATATCCGGCGCATTGGGTACAAATTCTCTGAGGCGCGCCTCCACCGGGGCCATGCGCAAACCCTCTACAACCTTGCCGTCGGGTCTGCCAAGGTGAGAGAGTATCACTATTTGTTTTGCTCCCCGCTCGCGCAATAAAGATATGGTCGGAAGCGCAGCGCGGATGCGCATATCATCTGCAACACGGCCCTCTTTGAGAGGCACATTAAAATCAACACATAAAAGTACCCGCTTGCCTGCAACGTCCGCATCTTTAACACTTTTTATTTGCATCTGTTAATTTTTAACCGCTTTAAGTATTTCTACAAACGAGTCAACGGTGGCGCTTGCATGCCCGACCAAAAAACCGTTTATGTCTCCCTCTGCAATAAGCGCGGCAGCATTGCCCGCCTCAACAGAGCCTCCATAGAGGATAGGCACGCGCATTGCCGTCGCGCGCTCAAGATGCTCGGCCAATGTTTTTTTAATAAAAATGCTCATCTCGCGCACCTCGGCCGGCTTCATCGCGTCAGCAGCGCTTTTATTTATCGCCCACAGCGGCTCATAGGCAACAACCAGCTTTGGTACTCCGCCCTTTTTAAAATCTTTTAACACCGAGCTCAACTGCTCCACAATAGTGGAGAGATACGCGCCGGCCGGGTCACGCTCGCGCTCGCCGATGCACAAAATGGGCGTGAGCCCTGCTGCGGCGGCATGCGCAAGCTGCGCGCGCACGTCCTCATCGCTCTCGCCCTGCGCCCGGCGCTCCGAGTGGCCGATGATGCTGTAGGTTGCTCCAAAACTTTTAACCATCTTTGCCGCAACCTCGCCGGTGTGCGCGCCGGTCTCAAAAACCGAGACACTCTGCGCGCTGATGCGTATAGAGGAGCCCTTGAGAGCCGCAGCTACAAGAGGCAGCAGCGTAAAAGAGGGAGCGAGCACCGCCTCGACGCCCGCAAAAGCGCGCGCCTTGCGCCGCAAAGCAGAGGCAAACTTTTTTGCCTCCTCAGGCGTGCTGATATACATCTTCCAGTTGGCAACGACGAGGCGGTGCTTAGACATAAACGCGCATAGTAAAGTTAATCACCAAAGAATAATACCACTCTCCTCTACTCGCCCGCTACCTTCAGAGCCTCCTCAATGCTCACCAGCCCTTGTGCGGCTTTAAAAAGTGCTTCTTGGGCGAGGTTGAGGCAAGCTCCCTCGGGGTCAGTGACGGCTTGAAGACCCCCAACCCCTTTATAACCGCCCTCGCACTCGACACACCCTTTTGGGGCAAAAAAATCGAGATCTTTCCATTGTTTCTGCGAGTCGATGACAGACTCGTCTTTGAGCGCGGCGAGCACTTTGCCAAAGTCTGCCGCTTCAAGAGCATCGAGATCGGCACGCAGCGGCTTATATGCCATTTTGCAGTGTTGGCACAATTTTTTTGCAGTGCGAACGTCTATAATTGCTTTGGGGCCGCCATCGGACGAGTCAAACATATCGCGGTCCTTTGCGGCCGCAAAAACCAACATCCCGCGGCGCACGGCACTCAAGGCAACAGGCACGCACTCAGGTGTTGCCTCGTCTATCAGCACCACGTCCGGGTCGCTACGGAGCACGGCGCGCAGGCCCGCAAGCATGGTGAGTCCCACCTCGGGTCTCGTTTGCGTTTGCGTTTGCGTTGCGTGCGAGAGGCGATGCTCGATATCTTCCTCGATAGTCGCAATGGCACGGCTCCCTTGCAGCTGATCGAGCAGCGTATAGAGAGTAGTTGTTTTACCGCTCCCTTCAGGACCGCACACAAGTACCAAACCCGAGCGCGCGTGCAGCATTGCATGCACTTGCTCCAACCCTTTGCCGTGCAAACCAAGCGCGGAGAGCGTAAATCCTTTATGGCCGGAGCTCTCCCATGAGAGCCGCATTGTCAGCTTCTCTCCCCCCGCTATTGGCAAATTTGCGACGCTTACCGCTACCGCCTCATCGTTCTCAATTTTAAATTTACCTTCCTGCACCACCGCAATGGGAAAAAGTTTTGCGAGCGACTTTATATCTTGCACCAACACACCACCCGCCTCCGAGGTAAGGCGCATCGCATCGCAGAGAGCACCTTGTATGCGGTAGCGTATGCGCGTGCCGCTTTGCGATACCTCAAGATGGACATCGGAGGCTTGGCTCATGAGCGCATGGCGGATGAGCGCATCGGCATTGCCCGCCTGGAGCGCGCTCCCAAACTTTTCTTTAAGATGTTTTTGATACAAAAGCAGCGCATGGGTAATCGAAGCCTGGTCGGTCAAGCGCGGCTTTATTTTTTTATCCGCCTGCAAAAAAGATATCTTTTGGAGGTCATCAATGGCAAGGAGTGCAACCTCAACGGCGCCTCCATCTGCGTTATAAGCAACGATCGAGTGCGCGCGAGAGAGCGGCTCCGGGATAAGCACGAGCGCTTCCTGCGATATATCCTCTTTGCCAAGCAAAACAAAAGGGATGCCCAGATGCTGCGCCAAAGCGCGGCGCTGTTCATCCTCGCTTAAAAACTCGCTGGCCAGCCAACCGTTTTGCTCCTTCTTATTTTCCTGCATACCCTGCATACTGCTTCTATTATATATGATACTTGACTTATCTCACCAATGGGAATATAGTTTTGGCATCTGGTAACTGCCCCGCGTGGGTGGTTTTTCTTTTTAATAAGGCCGGATATTACAGAATTAACTAATTACATCCACACCATGTTTGACCTAAAAGTAATGAACAGCGTGCTCGGCGAGCTTGAGGAAGAGCGCGGCATACCGCGCGAGAAAGTCATCGAGGCTATCGAGGCCGCGCTCGCAACCGCTTACAAAAAAGAGTACGCAAAGCGCGGGCAGATTATCCGCGCGCATCTCGACTTGGCGAGCGGCACCACCGAGTTTCAACAAATTAAAGAGGTGGTCGACGAGAGCTCCGTGCGTTTTGTCGAGGAAGGAGAAGAAGCCGAAGCTTCTCATGGGACAAAAGAGGGCTACGCGTATAACGACGGGCGCTATCACAAAGAGGAGGCTCCAACGCTTGCCGAGGGAGAGCTGCCGCGCTTTAACCCCGAGCAGCATATCCTCCTCTCCGACGCTAAGTTTATCAAGCGCGATGCAAAGGTGGGCGACGAGCTCATCTTCCCTCTTGAGATGAAGGACGACTACGGCCGCATCGCCGCACAAACCGCCAAACAAGTGATCATCCAAAAAATCCGCGAAGCGGAAAAGGTTTCGGTGGTGGCCGAGTTTGGCAAACGCCAGGGCGAGATAGTGAGCGGCACTGTGCAGCGCATGGAGCGCGGCAATATCTATGTCGACCTCGGCCGCGCAACGGGCATCTTGCCGTACGACGAGCAGATACCGGGCGAGCGGTACCGCCAGGGCGAGCGCATCCGCGGCTTGCTATATCAGGTAGAGGAGAGCCCGCGCGGCATTTACTTGCGCCTCTCGCGCGCCAACCCGCAGTTTCTTGCAAAACTTTTTGAGATGGAGGTGCCCGAGGTCGGGCACGGCATTGTTACCTTTAAAGCAATCGCCCGCGAGGCGGGCAGCCGCTCCAAGGTTGCGGTTGCCTCAAGCGACCCGCATGTCGACCCGGTCGGCAGCTTGGTGGGCCAGCGCGGCGTGCGCGTCTCCACCGTTACCTCCGAGCTCGGCGGTGAGAAGATAGACATCATCGAGTGGAACGAGGATATTAAATCATTTATAGAGGAGGCGCTCTCCCCGGCCCGCATCACCTCGGTTGAGCTCGATGAGGCCGAGCACAAGGCAAGCATTAAAGTTGCCGAGGACCAGCAGAGCCTCGCCATCGGCCGCGGCGGCCAAAACGTGCGTCTTGCCGCCAAGCTTACCGGCTGGCGCATCGACATCCAGTCTATCGGCGGCACTAAGGTAGCCGAGGTAACGGAAGACGGCGAGGTAAAGTCGGAAATTGCTTAAAATTAAGTTATAATAACTATATGAACCTCTGGCACGATGTATCCTTGGGCGACGATGCGCCAAACGAGATAAACGTGATTATCGAGATACCAAAAGGCTCGCACAATAAGTACGAAATAGACAAAGCAACAGGCCTCATCAAGCTTGACCGCGCCAATTACTCCGATGCGGCCTTCCCGTACGACTACGGCTTTGCGCCGCAAACACTGTGGGACGACGGCGATGCGCTCGATGTAATCGTCCTTACCACCTACCCTTTGCAAACAGGCATCTTGGTGGCCGTGCGTCCGGTGGCCGTGATGGAGATGATAGACAGCGGCGAGAGCGATTTTAAAGTTATTGCCGTACCGGTTGAGGACAAGCGCTGGGAAGATGTGCAGGATGTGGCCGACATCAACAAGCACTCGCTTAAGGAGTTTCAGCATTTTCTCGAGACCTACAAAGCGCTCAAGGGTAAACCCGCTCCGGTTGAGATAAACGGCATCAAAGGCAAAGCGGAAGCGCTTGAGGCAGTTAAAAAATCCGTAGCACTCTATAAAGAAAAATTCTCGAAGTAGCTCTGTGGATAACGATTCTCGTTATATACTATCCTTATGGACGAGCTTCTCATTGACCAAACAAACGAGAGACAAGACGCCGCTGAGCGATCCGGCGTCGGACCGATAGTAGGCACCATTATTGTGGTAATGCTTATCGTGCTCGGCGGCCTTTACTTTTTTATAAACCAGGCGGCCAAGCTCCATGCGGTACCGGCAAGCCAGCAGCCCGCCAATTCATAATTTGAATATAGTGTGCTACTATCGCTCGGATGACAAAAACAGATACCCACTGGGAGGAAGTAGCAAAATCTTTTACGTTTAAAGAGCTCCCCGAGTCGGAGGTTGAGTTTACCGGCGAGATACCTGCCGATGCTATAAACAACTACAAAGATGAGGCCCTGGGGCACATTGCAGGGGAGCTTGATCTGCCCGGCTTCCGCAAAGGGCACGTGCCCGGCGACATTGCTTTAAAAAAGGTTGGGGAGATAGCCATGCTCGAGGAGTCTGTCGAGCTGTTGGTGCGCGACTTTTACCCGCAGCTTATTACCGCTCACAAAATAGATGCAGTCGGCCGCCCTGATATCCGCATTACCAAGCTTGCACCGGGAGAGTCGGTCGGGCTTACCGTGCGCACGGCGGTGTACCCTATCGTAAACGTACCTAAGGAGTGGAAAGATGTTGCAAAAAATATCCCGCTTGAAGCTGCCGAGCCGGCAACTGACGAAGAGGTAGATAAAACTATCGAGGACTTGCGCAAAAGCCGTGCAGTCCCTCCGGTTGCACCCGCCATCGAAGGAGAGGATACACCTGAAGCAACCGAACCGGTATTGCCTGAGCTAAACGATGAGTTTGCAAAATCACTCGGCGCTTTTACTACTGTTGAGGAGCTTAAAACTCAAATCAAAAAAGGCATCGGGGAGGAAAAGGAGCGTGCCGCCAAAGACGCTCGCCGCGGCAAAATAATTGAGCAGCTACTCGAGAAAACCCAAGTGGCGGTGCCAAAGATTTTTGTCGAGAGCGAGCTCGATAAAATAATGAGCCAAATGCGTGAGGATGTCGCTCGCTTTGGCATGAGCTATGAGGATTATTTAAAACGCGTGGGTAAAACCGAGGAGGCCGTACGCCAAGACTTTTATGAGCAAGGCGCAAAGCGCGCCAAGCTTCAGTTGGTATTAAATAAATTAGCTGCCGATGAGAAAGTAGAGGCCGACTCGACCGCAGTTGATGCGGAAATGAAGCATGCGATAGAGCATTTCCCTGACGCAAACCTTGAGTTACTTAAAATACATATCGAAACGGTGCTAAGAAACGAGCTGGTGCTAAAAATGCTCGAGGGAGAGGTAAAATAACCTTTTTGTAAAACTTGCACCATTTTGGTTTCTGTGTTATTATTTTTCACGAACCAGTACAAAGAGCGAGGGCTACCATGTCTCAAGATTTCTTGGTAAGTCAAGAAAAGCGAATACAAAAAAGGATATCAGCGTGCAAAAACGCTATCTATACAAACCGAATCGACGCTGTTTTCAAAGCACGAAAAATATTGCCGGCCCAATATTTGGCCCTAAGCCAGATTCAAGCTGGTACGTACGGTGTATGCATTGATTGTGGAGGGCCAATCCCGATCAAAAGGCTCAAAACAATACCGTCCGCATTACGATGCGTGTCGTGTCAGACAGAGTCCGAACGGTAAACCACCGCATATCTTTGATGTGCGGTGGTTATTGCTTTTCTAAATTTTTAGTAAACAAAAAACCTCGGTGTATAAATTGAGGAGCTGTTTTTGCGCCGCTTTTTTTAGATTCCTCATACTCTTCATAGCGTTCTTGCTCTTCTGGAGTCATGTCTTTTTCAGGAAATGAAAACAAAGGGACCCGCACAGAAACAAATAAAATATCTTCTGGCCTTACCTCGCCTCGTATCGAACGAACGTAGGTCCGATCTAAACCTGCAAATTTTTGTGATGCATCATCAAGAGAAACGACATCATGCACCGCTTCTTGTTTAAATCCCATTACTGTAACAACGCCATTTGCTTCTCCATATCCTTCTAGATAAGCATTTTCAAGACCCCTGGTGCTTTGTGCAGCACTCCATATCACCGCATTTGAATATCTTTCCCCCTCAGGAAATCCTATGTGCAAAGATTCATTATTTTCTAACGCAGCAAGTATTCTCTCTGGAGATTCTCTGCGCACAAACAAAGGCTGCCCTTTGAGCACATCATACATGTGCGAAAGATTGTCATACTCAACGGCCTCCTCACGAAAAAAAGTGAGCACTTCCTGACTGGTGGTGGTAGTTATATGCTCTCGAGTTTCTGGAGAGAGTTTTGATCTTTCACTCCACGGCAAAATAGTTTTTGAAAGTGCCTCGGCCTTACCGCCAGGGTTCTTTTCAAAATGAGGCTGCTCCATACCAAAAGCATAGCATATCGTATTTTTGTTACTTTTTAGAAGACCCTTAACCGCGTTTAGAATAATTAAAAAGGGCGGTCGCGTTATATGCGACCGCCCGACTTTTCCCTTTATTTACCCTTTACCTCTTGAGCTCCATCCTCAGTGGCGAGGTTTTGCTCGCCACCAAAAAAAGGACGCAAACTGTAGCGGCAATGAGGGCTACCCCCCTTAAGTTGAGGGCGTCATGCCCCACGATTGCTCCTGCAACGAGGAGCATGATAATCGCGATATTCACATTGTGTACGTTCATGGCCTATCCCCTTTGTTGCGGGCCAAACTGAATCCTCTTATATTTAAACATGTATGATTCAAAATGTCAATATTGCATTATAATGCCGTTATAATACACTCATATTATGGATCAAAAAATACTCAAAGTAGGCAGCTCTATAAGCGTGGTACTCCCTGCAAAAGATGCACGTGAGGAAGGTTTTTTTGCGGGTGACATAATCTCTGTAACAAGAGAGGCTGGGCGTTTTATTGTTGAAAAAAAGGCCCCTGCCGCTAAAAAGAGTGCCGGCAATGCAAAGCTCGTGGCGTGGGCCGAGGAGGCTGTCGAGCGTTACCGCCCTGCACTTGAGGCGCTCAAAGACAAATAATGACCTTCCCTACTGCTGAGGATATTATCCGCCTGCATGAGGTGGTGTTGCGCCAAACGGGCGGATCAAGCGGCTTGCGTGACGCCGGTGCTTTAGAGATGTGCACCGCACGACCGTATGCAGGGTTTGGAGGCACCGAGATGTACCCAAACTTATTTACTAAAGCAGCCGCAACGCTCGAGAGCCTCGCGCGCAATCATGTGTTTGTAGACGCCAATAAACGTACGGCGTTTATAACAGCGGTGTATATACTCGAGCAAAATGAGTATAAAACCTTTTTTGACCAAAAAGATATTGAGGATTCGATGGTGCATTTTGTGGTGGAAAAAACTTCTATCGCAGATATAGCCGCGTGGCTTGAAAAAAACTCAAAATTGGTTGGTTGACTCAATCAACTAACGAACTCTTGCATTGTTGCAAGCATGCTCGCGAGCTAAATAGAGTCCTCGAATTTTCGCATCGAGGATTGGCGTCCCTTGCGGGAATACTTTTTCTTGTCTCGCACAATTTGCGGGCGAAACTGCCCCTGTGCGAGAGCCTTGGCGGCCACATTGATGGGCCGCACGGTTTGCAGAGTGATTTTCATTGCATCCTCCTAAAGAACAACATCTCACTTGGTATGGGCAGAGATTGTCCCATCTTTTTTGCGGTCTCGCCCTTTCGGATCCCCGCTCAAGCCAAAAAGAATTGGCGTCTCTCTTGCGTTTGGACCGCAAAAGAATGTCCCGAGTTTACCGCCCGGTGCGGTTTCTGCGTTCGATCTCGCGAATAAACTCGAACGTCTCTTTGCAGAGGAGCCCGAGCTCCTCAGGGGACTCGATCACGCGCTTTGCACGCGCAATTCCATCCACAAGAGACACCCGAGAATCACGGATCCGAATGATCTTGGTGATCTCGCAGATAATCTCGAGTTCGGTCATTTGGTCTTCTCCTATCAACACACCAGCTTGCGACGATCGCAGCGTGGACGATGTGCTGAATGAGGGGGCGAACGCGGTAGAAGTAAACTACATGCGTTCGCCAATGCCGAGACTAACTCGACAATAAAAGCGCGGCCGTCTCGTCACCCGTTGTTGCGACGAGAGCCTTGATGACCTCGCGGTCATACTTGCCGAGGCAACCGCCATGCCACCCCTTGACCCATTCGGACAATTTCATGTCCAAAGGGCCGGCCCGCTTTATGTGCGTGCCACTAAGGCCGAGAGCAGGAACCTCTTGCAACACCCGGTGTTCTTCCGAGCTTGCCCACTCGTCCGAGCCCATGACAGGCTTACGGCCGAGGCGTTTGATGATCGCTTTTTTCGCTTTCGCAAAAGCGATCCGGCGGCGCGATGCGAACTCATAGAGAGCACCAAGCGTTTTGTCGCCGTACTTCTCGGCGATGTGTGCGCCGATATCAATGACGCGTAGGGCCCCTTCCTCATTTGTTTCAATGAGCACGAAGGGTTTTCCTGCAAGGCGTTCGTGTTCCATGGTAAGAACTCCTAGCAGCACACGGTGTGGCGACCAATTCGCCAATATGCATCATGTGCTGAATAAGAGGCCCGATTATGAATCGGGCAAGTTTTGGATCTGATCTTTCCAATCGTCTCGACTGAAATCGAGCTTGGGAAGATACCTCCGGTAGCGTCGCGCGGCAAGCGCGATCTCTTCTCGGCCGACGCATCTGTAGATGAGCCGTTTTAGAGTTTGCGTTCCTTGCCGCTGCCGGAGTTGCTCCAGCGCAGTTGCGGGCCTATTCATCATGGGCATCTCCAAAATCTCAATCAACTCACAACCATTTGCGAGTTGAAGAAAGAGGGCGATTTTTGGCTCGCCCTAACCATGTGTCGTTTTAAAAGGTCGACACGAACCCGGCATGGCGGAAGACTTGCGTCTTCTTCACACCACCATCGGGGAGTTTTTCCTCGACGGTTTCGCGTCTGCTGAACGCATAGAGGGCTTTTATCCCCGCCGTCGCAAGCGCATATTCAAGTGGCCCCATAAAGAACGGTGCACCGCCGATCATCGCGGTCTTGCAGCCGCTCGTAGCTGCAAACTCGGAGAGCGACCTCGCGCGTCTTTTGATTTCGCCTGCGGTGGGCAACTCCTCAAACGTGAGAAGCGCTTGCACCACAATCTTGTCAGCAGGTTCGACGACACCGGCCGCGATTTGCTCGGCAGTGGCGGCGTGTTGCGTCAGGTTGAGGATTTTTTCCATGACCATCTCCTTGATTCGAACAACTCACGAATTCTTGCACAGTCGCAAGCTTGTTCGCGAGTTGAATAGAATCCCCGACCGCTCAATCTGCATCGCAGAGAGCTGGTCGGGGAGAAAACACGGAGCTGTTCTGGTTTGGCTTTTGTGATGCGACGCGTACGCCACATCTCGCCACCAGCAACTTTGGGCTGCGCACACCCGCGGAGCTCCATTCCGCACCTCACCATTGCGATGAGGGTTACAGGCCGAGGTTCTACTCGGTTTTTGAGGGTGCGTCTGTCTTCCTATGCGAGCCGAGCTCGAATTCATAGGAGACGCACATTCTCGGGGTTACTGTTATTAACCCAACTCGATGCAGTTTGCGCCGAAGCACAGATTGTTCTGCGTTTTTCCTTATCACCTATTCTGTTGTCAGAGACCATCCTCTTTCCTCTTTTCCGGCATCCCTCCGGTACTCGCAATAAGGATATGACAAAAGTATACGCCAATAAAATATAATGTCAACATACAAAACATAGTTTGACAAATACTACTTAAAATAAGGCATTTTATGGCTATTTTGCTACGTATTTCTGTAAATGTTGTTTGACAAAACTAAACGTGCCTATATAATATGGCTATTATGGATGAAACAAAAAACCAACCTATTTATTACCAGACTCTTGTAGAAGGCGGCCTAAATATCAATCAGGCTAAGCTATATGAGACAATCGTCAGGAATGGAAAGCTGCCAGCTAGCCATGCCGCGAGGCTTGCCAACGTTCCTCGCACACTCGGCTATAAGGCGCTTCAGGAGCTCGAGGTTCTGGGGCTTATTGAAAAAGAAGATCTCCCCGGCAATGTTGCAACCTTTACGGCGGCACACCCGTTTAAATTCAAAGAACTGGTAGATAAACGGTATGAGAAAGCAAAAGACGCAAAAAATGCCGTTGAAGGAGTGTTAGGTAAGCTGATCTCCGATTTTAATACCAAGTCTGGAGCGCCGGGCTTAAGGATTCTCGAAGGGATCGCCGGTGTGGGAGAGCTGTATGAGGATATTCTCAATGAACGCCAACCTATAAAGCTTATACGGTCGCCAGAGGATAATCGCCACCCCCAACTTGCCGGTATGGTACAGAAACAAATAGAGGAGCAGAAAAAACTCGGTATACAAACGCAGGCTATTACAGCATTGGCGGAAGGAACGCCGGTGGAAATCATCGCATTCGATAGTGAGAGGCTGGTCACGCGACGTATTGTGCCGAGAGAAAAACTTGCCGTCCCCGCCCAGATTATTATTTATGCAAACAAAGTTGCCATCACGGCTTACGAGGATGCAATTATCACTACCATAATCGAAAATCCTGCGATCCGAAAAACATTTGAGATGGTTTTTGACTATCTGTGGGGTTCAGCAGAGCAGGATCATCAGCGTATTTTAGAAACTATTCAAAAGAAATAATATATTTACTGAATGTAAAAATCTGTTATGATGCACACATGCAGAATAACAACCCTAAAAATCAATCAAACGGAGGATTTCAAGACCAACTCGTGCCCATGGTTATCGAAAAGTCGCCTTTTGGTGAGCGCGCTTTTGATATTTACTCACGCCTCCTTAAAGAGCGCATTATTTTCCTTACCGGCCCTATCGAGGACCAAACCGCCAACTTGATTATCGCCCAGCTGCTCTTTTTGGAGAGCGAGGATCCTAAAAAAGATATCCAGCTGTATATAAACTCCCCCGGCGGCTCGGTGACCGCCGGCCTTGCCATGCTCGACACCATGAACCACATCAAGCCCGACGTTGCCACCGTGTGCGTGGGCATTGCGGCATCGGCGGCGGCCATTATTTTAGCCGCAGGCCAAAAGGGCAAGCGCTTTGCACTGCCCAACGCCGAGGTGATGATCCATCAGCCGTGGGGCGGCGCGCAAGGGCAGGCCACCGACATTGAGATAACCGCCAAGCACATTATCGCCACCCGCGACAGGCTCAACAAGATCCTTGCCAAGGCAACCGGCCAAGATCTTAAAAAGATAGAGAAGGATGTTGAGCGCGACTATTTTATGAGCGCCGAAGAGGCTAAAAAGTACGGCCTTGTGGATGAGATTTTTACCCAAAAAGGGATTACGAGCCTCAAAAAATAAGGGCACATTTATGTCTCTCTGAGAGACGCGCCGTTGCAAGGCGGCCTTTTCTCTGGTATCGTATAGAAGTTCGATTCTGTTATCGTTTATTGTACTTCTAGCAGTTATTTATATTTATTTTAGTATTGTTCCCCTCTCGCTCAAGCTTCTAATCTTACGAACCCCTCTGTGAAACCCGCACGACTCGCCACACTCGCAGTATTTGCCTCACAGTAACTCGCTTCATCTAAAGCGAGCCGTATGAATACGCTGTCTTAGCGATTTGGGAACCCAAATCGCCTATGTCATTAAAATTATTGTTTTTACTCCTCGGTGTTGCCGCGTTGCTCGGAGCCGTCATCGGGTATGTGTTTCGTTTGTTGTCGGTAGGCGCGCGCCGCAACTCTATCGAGGTAGAGGTCAAGCGCATGCTGCTCGATGCGCGCGAAAAGTCCGAAAAGATAACCGCTGAGGCGGAGACAGCCGCACGCGAAAAGATAGCGATAGCCGAAGCCGCCGCCGCCGAAAAAGAGGAGAAGGTAACGCGCGCCGAGGACCGTGTGTTTAAGCGCGAGGAAGCGCTCGATAAAAAACAAGGAGAGCTCGACCAGGAAATCGCCGCGGTTAAAAATAAAATTGAAGAAGTAAAAAATATCAAAGAGCGCGCCGAGGCGCTGGTGGGGGAGCGCACAGGGGCGCTCGCCGAAGTGGCCGGCCTTAGCAAAGACCAGGCAAAAGAGCAGCTTTTGGCCGAGGTAGAGCGCGAGAGTGACTCCGACCTCATGATGCGTGTGCAAAAGCTCGAGCGCGACGGGATGGAAAAGCTCGAGCGCCGCGCTAAAGAGATACTCACCACCGCGATACACCGCCTTGGCAACTCCGTTGCTTCCGACACCATGGCCACCGCCGTGACTATCCCAAACGATGAGATAAAGGGCAAGATCATCGGCAAAGAAGGCCGCAATATCAAAGCCTTTGAGCGCGCCACCGGCTGCGAGGTTATTATTGATGACACGCCAGGCTCTATCGTACTCTCCTCGTACGACCCGCTGCGCCGCGCTATTGCCCGCATTGCCCTCGAAAATTTGATACTCGACGGCCGCATACAGCCCGCAAAAATAGAAGAGACGGTGGAGAAGGCAAAAAACGACGTACAAAAAATAATTAAAGAAAAAGGCGAGCAAGCGGCCTTTGAGGCGGGCGTGCTCAACCTCGACCCGAGGCTCACCATGATACTCGGCCGCCTGCACTTCCGCACCAGCTACGGTCAGTCGGTGCTGCAGCACTCGGTTGAGATGGCGCACCTTGCCAGCATGATAGCCGAGGAGGTCGGCGCAAACCCGGCGATTGCCCGCGCTGGAGCGTTGCTCCACGACATCGGCAAAGCGCTCGACCACGAGGTGCAAGGCACTCATGTGGAAATCGGCCGCAGAATATTGCAAAAATTTGGCGTAAGCGAGGAGGTGGTCAAAGCGATGCAGTCGCATCACGAGGAGTATCCGTACGAAACGCCGGAAAGCGTCATTGTCCAAGTTGCCGATGCTATATCGGGCGGCCGCCCGGGAGCGCGCCGCGACAGCGTAGAGAATTATCTTAAACGCCTGGCTGATATCGAAGAGATAGCCAACTCATTTGCCGGTGTGGAAAAGTCGTATGCCATTGCCGCCGGACGCGAGGTGCGTGTATTTGTAAAGCCGGAGGCGATGTCGGACTTCCAATCCCGCGAGCTGGCCCGCAACATAGCCAACCGCATCGAAAGCGACCTCAAATATCCAGGAGAAGTCAAAGTGCTCGTGATAAGAGAGACTCGCTCAATAGAGTTTGCGCGCTAGATTACTTTGTTGCAGCGATAAAGGTAGTGTAATTAAACTTGAGGTCTTGGATAGACTCCTCTAATACATCGAGTTTGTAGAGTCTTGCGGCGGCGACAGAGGCAATAACAGCCGTCGAGACCGGGAGGATGCCCTTGGCCAAGTCTTCGGCGGCCTTGGCAGTGTCGGCATAGTTCCCCACTTTAATTTTGGGCCAAACGCGCCGCAAATACATCGTGCACTGCTTGAGTGCCGGCTCCTGCGATACAATTTTTGTTATTTTATCCGCCACAACTCCTTTTTTTACCAATAAATTTTGATGGATGATTATTTCAAATATTTTTTTGATATGAAACCGGTGTTTTGCCATCGCATGCGCGGCTTCCGCTACCAAACCCATCGTTGAGTTTTGGATTGGGAAGATGCCCAGGGTAATTTGGCCATCCTCAAGGACTGCAAGGACATTCTCCACAGTTACGAGATAGGCTATTTTTGGGCTTTTGAGCTTATTTTTAGTGATGTATGCATGTGCTGCTTCCTCGGAAAAACTGCCTTGGACCCCAGAAACCCCAATGATTTCAACCTTTTTTAGCTTTTTGGCCATATAAAGAAGAGCTTACCATACAAAATGCTTATGTATAAAAGTTTTTGGGTATTTTTTAGCTATTTTCTATTGATAATGGCTCTATTGCGCGGTTTTTTGAGAGTTATATACTAGTGGCGCAGGGCTATCCACATTATCAAGTCACTAAATTCATATGAACAAGCAAGATATCGCAGAAAAAGTGCAAGGCGTGCTCGGCGGCACTAAGGCTGATGCAGAGCGCGCAGTTGAGTCGATGATAGCTACTATCGTCGGTGCGCTAAAGAAAAATGAGGAAGTCTCTATAGCAGGGCTCGGCATTTTTAAAACCAAAATGCGCGCTGCCCGCACGGCACGCAACCCGCGCACCGGCGAGGCGGTGCACGTGCCCTCCATGCGCGTGCCTAAGTTCCAGGCCGCA
>DATCEW010000083.1:0-3966 GCA_036509865.1 Minisyncoccota bacterium | reverse complement strand
GCCAAGGCCGCGGGCGGGTTTGTCATCGGCTTCTCTCCTGCCAGCTCGGAGAAGGAACACATCGAGCAATACAACCTGCCGGTAGAGTATCATGACCTCATTGTGTATACCGGCTTTGGGTACCCGGGGCGCGACCTCATTTTTACGCGCTCGGTAGATGGCATGTTTTTTGGATGCGGGCGCATCGGCACGATACATGAGTTTACGATTTCGTTTGAGGACAACAAACCGATTGGCGTATACGAAGGCGGGTGGCCCACTGCGGATGAGATAAGGGGCATTTTAGCAAATGGGCATCGCCCCAACGCCAAAATACGTTTTGGTGCCGACCCAAAAGCATTAGTGGAGCAAGTCCTCGCACTGGTAAACGAAGATAAAACAAACCGAGCCTCTTTTAGGTTTGAAAACCCCGCCCAGGCTTAATACTAAAGATTATTTAAAGTAGTTTCGATAACTTCTTTGGGGAGAAATGAAGATACTGAGAGAAAATTTGGTTTAAAATCAACAGTTGCCTCTTTACTGTCGATATAAATTTTAGTTTTAGCACCATTGATGAGGGTGGGGATGGTGGTGTTATTTAAATACCATTGTGCATTTGATTCCGAACCATAATACACAGAATTTAAAAAGGCCGGCCGCAAGAAATTAGGTTCAAAACAATCTATAATATAAATTTCCTTATTTTTGAAAGTCCCCGTTATTGCCCTGGCAACTAGTGTGCCTTTCTTTAGTTGTAAATTTGAAAGTTTGGTTGAATTTTCTAAATTATATTCCGAGGCTAGAATTCTAAAGGTGTCTTGGCGGTCCTCTTTCATTTTTTGAGGAATCAGCCAGAGACCCAATACATAACCAAAAAGCATAATAAAAACGACAGCAATAAAAAATATCATGACTTTAGAATATCATTAAAAAAACCGCCAGTTGGCGGTTTTTTTTGTTTTCTTTATTAAGAAACTTTGGCGACTACGCGCTCAAAGGTGGCGGGGGATTTTTCGGCCAGCTCGGCGAGCATTTTGCGGTTTATCGATACGCTGTTTTTTTTGAGGAGGCCTATAAACTTGCTGTAGGAAAGCGGCTTGCCTATCTCGTTGAGGGAGCCCAACGTGTCGAGGCCGGCGTTTATGCGGACGTTCCACAGGCGGCGGAAGTCGTTCTTTTTATCCTTGCGGTGCGCAAAAGCATTTTTGCCGGCATGGAACACCGCCTCTTTTGCGGCGCGCTCCTTTTTGCTGCGGGCAAAGCGATAGCCCTTGACCATCTTAAGGACATTGCGGCGGCGCTTCAGCGAGTTGACTCCTCCTTTTACTCTGGACATAGTAGTTTTTTAATTTTTGGACTTTGCGGCCGTTTTTATAAAGCGCTGCGAGACTTTTGGCGTAACTGCAAAGGCTTGCGTGCGATTGCCGTCTTGCTGGGTGTGGCGGCTCTCCTTGGCGTTAAAGTGATTTTGCCCCGGCTTGCGCGCGATAATCTTGCCGTTTTTTGTAACTTTGAGGCGCTTGGTAAATGATTTATTTGTTTTCATGTGATTTTGTCGAAATATGTGATTCTAATGAATCATGTCGCGTTTTCCTTTTGAACGCGACCCGGCGTCCTTTTGACGCGGCGCTATGCTTTTTTTGCTGCTTTTTCGAGTACGGTCGAAAGCCCTTTGGGACTCTTGCTTATAGGCTCTCCGAGCTTAAACTCGGCCGGGATAAGCTTGAGAAAACGCTCGAGCCGCTCTTTGAGAAAGGCAAACTCCATGTACTTGTAGCGGCCCCACAAAAAGAGGTCTACCTTGACGCGGTGGCCCTCTGCCAGCCACTCTGCGGCGCGCTTGGCCTTAAGAGCCATATCGTTGTCGCCTGTGCCTATCTTTACCTGGACGCTCTTTGTCTCTGTAGTGTGCGATTTGGCCTTTATTTCGCGGCGTTTCTTCTCCTGCTCGTAGTGGAATTTACCATATTCCATTATTTTTGCAACCGGCGGCACCGCATTGGGGGAGATCTCGATAAGGTCAAGCCCATACTCCTGCGCCCTTGCCAAGGCATCCGAAAGGGTAATAACCCCTATATTCTCGCCCTCCGGGCCTATGACGCGGACCTCGCTGGCCCGTATGTGATGGTTTATACGTGTTTCCAAAGTGTTTTCTTGGGCTTTAGTATACCACACAGCCCTCAAACGGCAACGGCGTTAGTTTTGTATGTGCTGGTCGATGTCGTTAAAGGCATCACTTACGTCCTTCTCGGCTTGCAGGTAGCGATCATCCGATTGAGGATTTTTGTTCTTTTTGTTATCGTCGTTGCCGTAATTGCCCCTGTCTCCTTCGCGGTCAGCTATTTTTTTGCAATCACTAAACATGGCCTTAAAGTCTTTGCTGCCGGTGATCAATTTGTGATCAAAGGCATCGGTGATGTCCTCAATACACGTATCGGCTCCTGGCATGATGCGGATCTTTATCGTCGTAGAGCCGGTATTGCCCGCGCTGTCCTTGGCTGTTACGAGCAGTATTGCGGTGCCGAGCGGAGCGTTTTTGAGTGGCAGCGGCTTGCTTTGGTCTATTTGCTTGCCATTAAAGAAGTAGAGCACGTTGGCAATTGGCGACGAATCGGTAACCGAGGCGGTTACAAACACAGTATCACTACGCGTAAACTTTTCTCCCGCAACCGGGTTGGTTATCACTATCACCGGCGCTTGCGTGTCGGGTTGTATAACCGGGGGCGAAGAAATAACAAACGACACGCTCGAGCTTCCTACGTTGCCAAAGTTGTCGGTTGCCGTTACCACCAAGGTGGTGCTGCCGGCACCCACTTGTACAAAGGGGAGTGGTTGCGTCGGGTCTATCACCATTCCACCCAGTGTGTATGAGGTGGTCGCTATCCCCGATGAGTCGGTTATCGTGGCTGCCACGAGGACGCTGCTGGTCGCCGCATAGGTATAGCCCGCAACCGGATTGGTAATAATGATAGTGGGGGGTGTTACATCAGATGATCTTATGGTAAAGGTAACGCTCGACGATGCGGCATTACCGTAGATATCGGAGGCCGCTACGGAGAGAGTTGCAGGACCAAGTACAGCTCCCAGAAGCGGAAGCGGCTTGCTCGGGTCGATAGTTGCGCCGTTAAAGGTATAGGTAGTAGCGGCAATAGGTGAGGCATCGGTTATGGTTGCCGCGGCAAGCACGGTTGCGGTGTCAAAGTAGGTCGCTCCGGCTACCGGGCTTGAGATGTTGATGGTGGGAGGTGTAAGATCGGGAGGCAATACGGTAAAGGTGCTGGTGGCGTAGCCAACGTTGCCGTAGATGTCGGTTGCTGATACCACCAGGTTTGCCGTACCAAGCGGCTGGCTCATAAGAGGGAGCTGTGCGCTTGGGTCAACCGGCGTCCCGTTGAGCGTGTAGGTTGTTGTTGCAATAGCATTGCTGCTCGATGCCGTTGCCGATATTTGGACGTAATCATTTTGCAAGTAAGAGTGCCCGTTTAGGGGTGTTGCAATGGTAACAACCGGCGGCTGATTATTGACTATCATAAAGGTGCTGGTCGCATAGGTAATGTTTCCTAAGCTGTCGGTTGCAACCACAACCAGTGTAGAGGTCCCTGTCGGCAGGCCTGCAATCGGCAACGGTTGGGTTGGATCTACAGGAGAGCCGTTGAAAAGATACACAATAGAACCATAGGATGCGAGATCGGCGATAGTTGCCTGCGGGATAATAATGCCGGTCGAGAGATAGGTAGCGTCTTGCTGGGGAGTGACAATGGAGATAGGAGGAGGCGGTGTCGCACCAGAAATCTCATAAAAGGGCTCGTTTAGTGACTGCGAGCCAAAGAGAGGTAAGCCATTTAGGTTATCATCAATGACAAGTTGGTAATAGTCAGCCGAGTTAAAAGTAACGGGAGAGGTGCCGTCAGCATTGGACTCGTGGAGAGGATTGGTAAAGTATGCACTCCAGTGTTTGTTATCAAGCGTAGTAGTGGCCTCCTCGGT
>DATCEW010000082.1:0-2537 GCA_036509865.1 Minisyncoccota bacterium | reverse complement strand
CATAGTCGTAGTTGCATATTTTTTTAGTATCAACGGTAATGCACCCGGTGTCGTTGTACGTGGTGGTAGCCGTAATAACACCCGAGTCGATGCCGGCTGCCATGGTAAGCGGCTTTATAATGGAGCCCATCTCGTATACGTTTTGCACCATCGGATTTGCAAAAATGCTCGGGTTGGTTTGCGAGCCAAAGTCATTGAGATCAAACGTAGGCGATACGGCCATAGCGTATACCTCCCCGGTTTGCGGATCCATGATGATGCCTCCGGCCAGCGCCGGATGCCAGGTGTTATCGTATGCCACCAGCGTGCGCTCCAGCTCGGCCTGTACCGAAGGCTCTATAGTGGTAATAATATCTCCGCTTTGCGGCGCGCCGCTCACCAGCCCTTGTGCCGCGTCAAAAAGTTGTACAAAAAAGTTGGTATACAGATTGTCGCTGCTGCGGTTTAACGTGTCCTGATACTGGCTCTCAAGACCATAGCGGCCCTCCTGCTCATTGCCATTGTATGCCACAAAGCCAAGCTCCTGCGCCGCAAGCGAGCCACCCGGATAGTAGCGCCAACGGTCCTCGGCCAAGATTACGCCGGGCAATTGTTTTTGCTCGATGGTTTGGCCGAGAGCCGTATCAAGATGGCTGCTTACGACGCTGTACTCTGTACCTTGCTTGGTAGCCTTTGCTAAAAAGTCGCTCTGGGAGAGCGGCACGATGCTGTTAAGAGTCTCGTATAGTTGATTTGCGTCAGTTACCTTGGTCGGATTAACCGCAAGAGTGAAGCCGCTTTCAAGCGAAGCCGCAATAATTTGATCGCCGTTTTTATCGGTAAAATAAATGGAGTCGCGATCCGACAGCGGGCTCGCCGGCTCGATAAACTGCGCATCCGCGCGGGCGGTGTACTCTTTGCCTTGTATTATTTGGAGCAGATAAAGCCGGCCTATAATAATAAGACCGGCGAGCCCAATACACACGGCAAGTGTGCGCACACGACCGATAAAACGCGAGTTCATAAGCCTATTTTACCTCGACTGGAAGGAAAGCGAGCCGCTCTCCCCCTTTGCATAGATGCTTGTGATCGCGGTTGGAGTGACAAAACCGAGCACTACCGCTTTTTGCGGCGTGAGCGCCTCAGTCAATACCAAGTATTGGCCGTCAAGGCTACTCAATTGCTCATTAAGGCTCTCGAGCTGGCGCTCAGCCGTGGTTTTGGAGGCGGCATGCGCTACCGCCTCAAGCAAAAAAACGCTGTATAAAAAAACAGAGACGGCAAGGACCACCGCAAGCAGTGCGGCGGTGCGGCTTAGGTAAGGCTGATACATAACCGCGACCCGCTCCACACCTCTGTTCATATTTTTTGTTATTTTTTTTGTCATATATTATTTTGCGGCGTTTTTTCTATCACTCGTAATTTTGCGCTTCGTGCCGAGGGGTTATCTCTTACTTCTCCTCGGCTTGGCACAAGAGGTTTTTTTACTACTAATCGCCCGCCTTCTTTTGCAAGTGATAAAAAGAGCCGTTTGACCGCTCGATCTTCGATACTATGAAAGGTAATAACCGCAATGCGGCCGCCAACACGCACATGCTTCCAGGCCGCTCCCAATCCCGCCTCAATACTTGCAAGCTCGGCGTTAACTGCCATGCGCAAAGCCTGGAAGGAGCGCGTAGCCGGGTGGAGACGCCCGCGGCGATAAGCGGCGGGTACGGCATCTTTAATTATTTCGGAAAGCTCAAGGGTTTTCTTTATAGGCTGCACCGCCCGCCGATCAACTATTGCCTTGGCAATACGGCGCGCGTAGGTCTCCTCCCCGTAGCCGTAAAGCACATCGGCAAGGACCTCCTCGCTCCATCCATTGACAATTTCAGCTGCAGTAAAACCCGACGCGGGCTTTACGCCATAACTCATGTTGAGCGGCTCATCTATCAAAAAAGAAAAGCCCTTGCCTGCCCCGAGCTGCTCTTTGTTCCAACCCAAATCAAAAAGAGCTTTATCGATAGTGTGGATGCCCGCGTGTTTGAGTACGCTCTCCAAGTCTTTAAAATTTGCCACGACAACTTCGGCACGCGCGCCGTATTGTAGGACGCGCGCCCGCGTGCGCTCTACCGCAGTAGGGTCGGCATCAATCGCCAAGAGGCGCCCACCTGCAGCAAGCACCGCCTCACTGTGTCCTCCGCTGCCTGCGGTGGCATCGAGCACCAGCTCACCGTCTTTAATTTCGAGCTGCTCAAGCGCCTCTGTAAGCATTACACTTACATGCTTGATTGATTTCACAAACACTCGCTCCTGCTCGCGCCCATTATCATCCTCCTCTCGAGAGAGATGGTGTTGCGCACGAACAGGAGCCAATGCATGAGTGTCTTTCATATTACAAAATGCCTAAATCACCAAGCGTTTGCGCCATTTGATCGGCGCCTTTTTCAATACGGCGTTTATACTCCTCCCACGTCTTCTCATTCCAGATCTCGACCCTATCGGAGACGCCGGCCAAGACTACGCGCGAGCGCAGGTCGGCAAACTCTTTTAAGAAATCAGGGACCAAGATGCGG
>DATCEW010000081.1:0-5262 GCA_036509865.1 Minisyncoccota bacterium | reverse complement strand
AGTTGGCAAAGTCTGCTCGCGCCCGCTGCCACCCCTCTAGATACTCCTGCTTTTCCTCGACTGCTTTTTTTAATTTATCCCGTAACTTCCCTACCGCTGCAGATCCTGCCTCAGAATCCTCCTCGACAATAAATTCTTCTTCATCTGAGTGCTCCATAGTGCGACTATTATACACAAAAAAAAGCCGCTGTCAAAAAATGACAGCGGTGAATTCGTGGAATTGGCTGGTGGGGCGATCAATCTTTCCCAAGAAGTGCATCCTATGTGGATGGGATTATCAGGTATTAGCCTGTTCACAGACCTTGCGGTCCATACGAGGGTTATTCCTGACCTCACCTAAAGTTTCGAATCTGCCTCCATGGCAATTCTAACCTCTTACCTTGCTGCAACAAAGAACCAACTCCAATACAAAACTAGCCCCTCTTGGGCTAGTTGTCAAATGATTTATTAGCTTAGCGCTTTGACCACTGCTTGCGCTTGCGGGCTTTAACAAGGCCCGGTTTCTTGCGCTCTTTGGCTCGCGGGTCGCGTTTAAGGAAGCCCTCTTTTTTAAGAATGCCGCGGAGTGAAATATCAAAATCGATAAGTGCGCGCGAGATGGCGTGGCGCACGGCAATTGACTGCCCGGCAATGCCGCCACCGCTTACCACTATGGTAACGGCAAACTGGGTCGGCAACGATACTTTAAGAAAAGGCTCAAGCGCGGCCTCGTAGAGCGCCGTCGTCGGGAAATAGGCGCTCGCCTCCTTGTTGTTGACCGAGACGATAGTGCGAGCCGAGGGAGTGATGCGTGCACGAGCAATAGCCGTTTTGCGGCGGCCTACTGTCTCTATATATTTTTCTGTTGCCTTGATTGCCATATTAGTTTTCTATCGTGAGGAGCTTGATGCGCAGGTCTTGCAAGCGGTTTTTGGGGAGCATGCCGAGCACGGCGCGGCGGATAGCCTCCCTCTCTCCGCGGCGTGCGGTGAGCATAGCATAGCTCTCCTTTTTTTGCCCGCCCGGATAACCGGAGTAGCGGACATACTCTTTGTCCTTTGCTTTGGTGCCCGATACGCGCACTTTTGAAGCGTTGATGATTTTTACCTCAACCTTAGCGACGGCATTTTTAGCAAAATCGGCGTTGTGCTTGCCGAGCAGGGCCTTGGCCGCCGCACTTGCAATACGTCCGAGCGATTTATTTTCTGCGTCAATAGTTATCATACTTTTATATTGTTTCTCGTAAACTCGAAGACCTTATACAAACTCAATGACCGCCATTGATGCGGCATCGCCCTTGCGCGGACCCATCTTGATAATGCGCGTGTACCCGCCGGCGCGATCAGTATAGGCAACAGCGCTTTTAATTATCTTGGTTGCTGTTTTTTCGTCGCCAAGCGTTGCGATAAGCGAGCGGCGGTTGGCCAACGTGGCTGACTTTGCCTTGGTAATAAGCTTCTCTACCATGGGGCGGATCTCTTTAGCCTTAGCCTCGGTCGTTTTTATCTTGCCGCGGATAATCAGTGAGCGGCACAGCCCGCGCAGGAGAGCCCGGCGCTGGTCGGTCTCTCGTCCAAATTTTCTGTTATGATTTCCGTGTCTCATTTTTATTTCTTTTTATATTTACTCAAATAACTAGTTATTTGAGTATGATCCCAAAGTTAGCAAGTGCGCGCTTTACCTCCTGGATAGCCTTTGGCCCGAGGCCCTCTATCTCGAGCAAGTCATCTTCCTTCTTGCGGGCAAGGCCTCCCACCGTGCGGATGTTGGCCTTCTCGAGTGCGGAGATAGTGCGGCTTGAGAGCTCAAGATCCTCAATGCGGGTCTTCATCGCCTCGGCAGTAACCTCGCCCACGGTGGCGCTCTCTTGCACCGACAGAGCGCCGGTGCTCTGGGTCGGCAGCTCTTCCTCGCGGAAGCCGACGATAGACTTGAGCTGTGTAATCATGATTTCGATAGACTGCTCGAGCGCCGCGCGCGGCAGGAGGGTGCCATCGGTCTCGATAGCGATGCGCAGACGGTTAAAGTCGGTGCGGTCGCCGACGCGCATATTTTCAACCTCATAGTTGACGCGGCGTATGGGAGAGAAAATAGCGTCGACCGAAATCTCGCCGATATCGACACGCTCTTTTTTGAGCATCTCCCGCGGCACGTAGCCGAGACCGCGCTCGATGCGAAATTCCGCATTGAGCGTGGTCTTTTCGCCTATCTCGCAAATGTATGAGTTGGGATTGAGGAGGCGCACTTGGCCTGGCAGCGTCAAGTCATCTCCGGATACTTTTTTAGGACCCTTTACGGAAAGAGTGATGGTTTGCGCCTCGCCCGCGACTACCTCAAAGCGCAGCTTTTTGAGGTTGAGGAGGATGGTGACGACGTCCTCTTTGACGCCGTCGATGGTTGAAAACTCGTGAGACACGCCGTCTATTTTGACCGAGGTAATAGCCGCACCCGGGAGCGAGGAGAGGATAATGCGGCGCAGCGAGTTGCCGAGCGTGTGGCCGTAGCCGGGATAGAGGCCGTCTATCTCAAACACTCCCTCGGTTCCCTCTTCCGATACCGCGCGAGGCTTGCTTGGCAATGTGATTGAATATTCCATCATATACATTTTACTATTTTTTTAATAATTTTTACTTACTAAATATATGCACCTACCGGCTGTAGAACTGGATTATCGTCGCAGGATTAAACGGCGCCTCCGTTTCGGCTACGGTTGGTATGCTCGCGATTGTTGCGGAAAATCCGTCGGCACTCTGTGTCAGCCAAGACGGTGTTTTTGTCTCTGCCAGCTGCTCGGTGCGATTGGCAAAAAGAGGACTTGCCTTGCTGCCCTCACGGATAGAGATGACGTCGCCAACCTCCACGCGGTGCGAGGGGATGCTCATGCGGATGCCATTAACCGTGACATGCGCGTGCGAGACAAGCTGGCGTGCCGCGCGGCGCGTTTTTATAAATCCGGCGCGGAAGACGACATTGTCGAGGCGTGCCTCGAGGCGGTTTATGAGCTCCACGGTAGACACTTTGCCCTTGCGCTCCATGGCCTCATGCACGTAGCGTGCAAATTGTCCCTCGGAGAGGCCATAGGTAAAACGGGCCTTTTGCTTTTCTAAAAGTTGTGCGCCAAAGTCGGTACCCCCGCCGCGCTTGGGGCGCGCGGTGCGACGCGGAGCGCGCGCCTCCGCGAGCTGATACTTTTGCGTCTGGCACTTCTCAAATACCGAGGAGCCGAGACGTTTGCAGATTTTATATTTTGGTCCGATCAACATAAATAATTATTATACTCTCCGCGGTTTAGCAGGCCGCGGCCCATTGTGAGGCACCGGCGTCGTGTCTTTTATAGAGTTGATATGGATGCCCTTGCTCGAAAAGGCCCGGATAGAAGACTCGCGCCCGGCTCCAACGCCCGAAATAAATACTCCTACCTCCTTAACGCCCATGGCGGTTGCCCTATCGCCCAATAGCTCGCCCACCTTGGCGGCGGCAAACGGGGTGCCTTTTTTAGCGCCCGAGAAGCCTAAGCTACCGGAGGATGACCAGCTTACAATGTTGCCGCCTATATCGGCGAGAGACATTTTGGTGTTGTTGTAGGTTGCCTCAACATACACAAGCCCCGCATCCATTTTGCGGCGCGATGGGCGCGAGGAAGAACCCTTGCCTCCGCCTCCCTCCTCTCCTTTTTTGACTATTCGTTTCTTACCCATAGGTATTGTCAGTGGTTATACTATATATTTTAGGTTTTTTCAACTTTACGGCGACCCGAGCCCATGGTCTTCCTAACGTTGCCTCTCAAGGTACGAGAATTGGTTTTAGTGCGCTGACCGCGGGAGGGAAGTTTTTTGATGTGGCGCGAGCCGCGATAGCTGCCGATATCTTTGAGGCGCTTGATATTGCCGGCTACTTCGCGCTTTAGATCTCCCTCGAGCTTGGTGCTCTCGAGTATCGAGCGCACGCGGGCCTCCTCCTCCGGAGAGAGGTCTTTTGTTTTAGTCATAGGGTCAACCTTTGCTTCGGTAAGTATGGAAAGGGCGCGGGACGGGCCGATGCCGTACAAAGAGTTAAGCGCATAGCGTATGCGTTTGTTGTCGGGGAGTGTAATGCCTGAGATTCTCATTTTTCTTTTTTATATTTGCTTCGTAAACTCGGCGTTATCCTTGGCGCTGCTTGTGGCGCGGATTGCTGCAGGTAACATATACCCGCCCTTTGCGGCGGACCAGTTTGCAGTTTGCACAGCGGGCTTTGATTGAAGCTTTTACTTTCATTATAGTCTTCGTGTGATTCTGCCCTTCCCGCCATACGGGTCGAGCTTAACCATTACTTTGTCTCCCACAAGGACCTTAATGCGGTGCAACCGCATTTTGCCCGCCAAATACGCAAGAATTACTTCTCCGCTCTCAAAAGAGACCCGGAAAAGGGTGTTTGGCAAAGCTTCTTCAACAATGCCCTGTACTTCTTCGGCTTTGGTATCCATTAACAAGTGGCGACAGAGTCTATCCTACCCTAGCCGCAAACTGGTGTCAACATCTGCGGCTTAAACCAAAGGGTATTTAGAGCTATTTGGTAACAATAGTGATTTTGTCGGGGTTGCTCGGGAACGTGCCGCTCCAAAACGGGCGGATACTGGTGCTGCAAGGGGTGTCTTTGCTGCACGTTATGGCTGGGGCAAACGAGGTTACTATTTGCTCAAACGCTCCCTTGTCTTTGCCTACCAAGGCTGCTTTGAGCGCGTTGGGGTCAAATTGCCACACTAGCGTAGGAGAGCCGGCAAGTGCAAGCTCTAAGCTACCCTCAGATGCCGTACTGCTCCCCGCCAGGCTGATAGTTATGGCGGCAGGGTCTGCAAAGCCGACGGCTTCGCTGTTGTAGCCCACTACTTTTTGTTTTGCTATCGCTCCCGCAAGGTCTCCCGCTCGTACAATATCGGCACTCGCAGTGGCGGTTTGAGAGAGTATCACTGTCCCGTTATCGCCCGACGTTTGCGCGATGTCATTGTAAGAAATAGCGAGCGTACCTGCTACTGCCAAAAAATCTTTTGGCAGTAGAGTTGAGGCCGCGTTTTGCAGAGCGTTTTGGAGCCCTTGTTTTAAGGCATTTTGCGCAGCGGTAAGATCGGCGGGAGCAACTGTTGCTTGCGATCCCACAAACCCTCCCGAGATGGCCGGTGTCTCCGCATAAAATTTGGTATAGCGCGGGTCGCCTTGAAAGCCCGGGATAGTAAACTGCGTTTGCCCACGGTTATAATCGGCGCCAGGTGCATCAGCGTAGACAGTTGCGGAAACGGTGCCGGGA
>DATCEW010000080.1:0-4192 GCA_036509865.1 Minisyncoccota bacterium | reverse complement strand
GTGCGAGCCTTTGGCATGCGCAACTCCAACACGATGGCAAATGCGCCAACCGCCTCAACCGCCAACATTGCTGGCTGCTACCCTACCGTGGAGCCTATCTACAAAAACCTCTACGTTAAAAGCAACATGGCCGGCGACTTTATGGTGGTTAATGAGTTTTTGGTAACAGACCTCAAGCGCCTCGGCCTTTGGAGTGCCGATATGCTCGAGATGATAAAATATCACGACGGCAGTATACAGCAGATACTTGAGATACCGCTCCAGCTGCGCGAGAAGTACAAAGAGGCCTTTGAGATAGAGCCGCAATGGCTCATCAAAGCGGCGGCCTACCGCGGCCGCTGGATAGACCAGTCGCAATCCTTAAATATCTTTTACGGCGGCACGTCGGGCAAAGTGCTCTCGGAGATTTACCACTATGCGTGGAGCATGGGCCTTAAAACAACTTACTATCTGCGCACGATGGGCGCCTCCCGCATCGAAAAGTCGACCGTCAATCTGACAAAGTTTGGCGGCGCCTCTAAAAACGAGACGGCCGTCTCCAACAATCAGTCTAATACTCCGGTTGTATCAACAGTAGTGGTTGAGGAGATGCTGGCGGTTATCTCAGGCAACGGCTTTTCTAATCAAGCTGGGATGCAAATGAGCACCCCGTCGCCAATAATCCTCGGCGAGCAGATGGCCTATGCGCCTATGAGGACTGCCCCCAAAGCACAGGTTGCCGAGGCCGCCGCACCGCTCATGGAGATATCTGTGGCACCTTTGGTATCACAAGGCATCCCTAAATTTGGCGAAACGAGCATTGCTGTAATGAATCGTCCTAAAATAGAAATAATAGGCGAAGCCTGCGAGAGTTGCTCAGCTTAATTTAATCAACTACAATTCATTTCTGCTATGGGAATCATAAACGGAGGCTCGAGTACTGACCCGAACAAAATTTTGCCGATGCGCTATCCTTGGGCCCGCACGCATTACAAAAAAGGCGTTGCCAACAACTGGGTGCCCGAGGAGGTCTCGATGCAGCAGGATGTCGAGCTGTGGAAAAAGCCCGGCGCTTTGAGCGAAGACGAGCGTCGCATGATCATGTGGAACTTGGGCTTTTTTTCCACCGCGGAGAGTCTAACCGCCAACAATATTGTCATGGCCATTTATCGCCATGTCTCCAACCCTGAGTCACGCCAGTACCTTTTGCGCCAGGCATACGAGGAGGCGGTACATACCGACACGTTTATCTATTGTTGCGATACGCTTGCACTCGACCCGGATGAGATCTACCAGATGTACCTGACCATCCCCTCCATTAAAGAAAAAGATGATTTTGTCGTAAACATGACCAAGTCCGTCTTCGACCCAAACTTCTCGACCGAAGGCACCGAAAATATCCAAAAGTTCGTACACGACCTTGTGGGCTACTACGTTATCATGGAGGGCATCTTTTTTTACGCCGGGTTTGCGATGATGCTCTCGATGCTCCGCAAAAACCGCATGGTAGGCGTGGGCGAGATGTTCCAATTTATCCTGCGCGACGAGTCGGTGCACTTAGCGTTTGGTGCCGACCTTATCAACACCATCGTGTCGGAAAACCCGCAGATATGGACGCCGGAGTTTAAAGATACACTCACCAAAAACATCATGCGCGGTGTTGAGCTGGAGAAAAAGTATGCCGACGATGCGCTGCCGCGCGGCGTGGTAGGCCTGGTGCCGGCCTCGGTTAAACAATATGTCGAGCATATTGCCGATAGACGCCTTGAGCGCATTGGATTGGAGCGACAATATCACAAAGACAACCCTTTCCCTTGGCTGTCTGAGGTAATGGATATGCCTAAAGAAAAGAACTTTTTTGAAACGAGAGTCACCGAGTACAAAACTGGTGAGCTGGATTGGTAAGGGGACACTTATCCTGAGCGTAGTCGAAGGATTATAAAAAGAACCGCTGTGCCAAACTATTGGCGCAGCGGTTTTGATGTTCAACTCAACACAGCAAGGACATATATGCCGAGGGGCAGCACAACATCCTTTAATACAGACCCGAGCACCGCAAGGCAAAAAATTGCTGCGATGAACAAGAACAGGGAGTGCAGTGCCAGCCCGACGGGATCTCCTGCAAAGGTATCATCATCGACCATATTGACAACCTCCTTGAAAAAGTCAAAACTTTTCCTTCTACGTTTGTGCATTGCTAGGACTCCTTTCTATTACTTTTATACCATTATTTAAGTGATTTATCAATATCAAACTCCCCCACTTTAGTGCGCAATATGTGGAGCGCGAGTGCCGGGGTGCCCAGGTAGGTACCGAGCCCGTGCGCTATCGAGCGCGCATAGGTGCCGCTTGAGCAAGATATCCTAATGGTTGCGCAAGGGAACTCGCGCTCGCCCGCCGGTTTTATATTGCGCTCCCACAAGCGCAGTACCTCCTCTTGGCGGAAGTCGCCGTTTACTTTTTCTACTCCCTCTTTTATGTAAGAGAGCAGCTGTGGCTCTTTTATTTTGTAGATGTGCGTCAACGCAATATCGTAGATGGTAACCGTGCGGCGCGGCAGCACCAGTGTGCCAAGGACGCCCTCGCGCGCCCACGTAAAAAGCGATTTACCCTCAACGGTTTTGCTTGAGTACGGCGGATACTCTTGGCTGAGCATCCCCCTAAACTCATTGAGTCCTTTCTCTATTTTTTGACGTGTTACGCCGCTCACATCTCCGGTGTCGGTTATTTTGCCAAGCACGTCGTAGGTATCGGTACTAAATCCAAACAACACGTCGAGCACGTACTCTTTGCTCAGGTCGAGATACTCTTCGCGCCTGCGGTTAGCGGAGCCCACCAGGCACAGCATGACGCCCTCCGCCATCGGGTCGAGCCGGCCAGCATAGGAGAGCACCTCATGCTCAAAATGAGGCTTTTGGATACGGAGGCGCTCAAGACGCTCCCTTGGAGTCTCGCCCAGCTTTTTATACAGATTAACGACCGCTCCGGCGCTGTTTTTCTCATCTGACATTTCTGCTACACTGTACACTATCATGGCCACAAATGATAAAAAGAGAGATAAATTGGGGACGGAGCCATACAAAGGCGTGCGCGATTTTTATCCCGAAGATCAGGCGTTTTTAAACTATTTTAAAAAAACCGCGAGCGATGTGGTCGAGAGGGCGGGCTATGTCGAGTATCACGCCTCAATACTCGAGCCGGCAGAGCTGTACAAAAGTAAGGGCGCGCAAAACGAGGAGATGATAAACGAGCAAACCTACACCTTTGTAGATCGCGGCGGCCGCGAAGTAACACTGCGCCCCGAGATGACGCCCACCGTGGCGCGCATGGTTGCCGCAAAGCGCCGCGAGCTTGGCTTCCCGCTCCGGCTTTACTCGATACCAAACGTCTTTCGCTATGAGCGTCCGCAGCGCGGGCGTCTGCGCGAGCACTGGCAGCTCAACGTCGACCTCTTTGGCTCGGCATCGCTCTATGCCGATGCGGAAGTTATCGGCGTTGCGTACGGAGTGATGAAGGCGTTTGGTGCCAGCGACTCCGACTTTATAATAAAAATAAGCAGCCACGTGTGGCTTGAGGAGCTGGCAGCCGAGCTCGCGTTGTCCCAAGAAAATGCAGCTATCTTGCGCCACTTACTCGACGCTAAAGACAAGATGCCCGCAGGTGATTTTATCAAAGGGCTTGAGGACATCGGCGTGCCGAGCGACGTGATAACCCATGCCGCCCCGCCCCCCGACATCGAGCGCCTGCTTGCCGAGTTTGCCGCCGCGGGCATCAACAATATCGTGTTTGATCCGAGCATCGTGCGCGGCTTCGACTACTACACCGGCATCGTCTTTGAGGTGTTTGACACCAATCCCGACAACAACCGCAGCCTCTTTGGCGGCGGCCGCTACGACCATTTGACCGAGCTGTTTGACGACGAGCCTATCACCGGCGTCGGCTTTGGCATGGGCGACGCCACGATACACAACTTTCTTGAAGTGCGCGGACTTTTGCCGAAGTATGCGCCGCCAACGCAGCTCTACATCGCCGTTACGTCGCCCGAGCTCGCCGCTCGCGCGCAAATGCTTGCCGGCGAGTTGCGCCAAGCAGGCATCAACGTAGCGATAGACTTTGGAGATAAAAAACTCGGCGAGCAAATAAAAACAGCCGCCAAGCACAAAATCCCCTACCTCGTGGTAGTCGGCGAAGATGAGCTTACCTCGAGGCAGTT
>DATCEW010000079.1:0-7209 GCA_036509865.1 Minisyncoccota bacterium | reverse complement strand
CGTGCACTCGCGGGAGCGTACCTGGCCGATTTGCTGCTGGCCGAGGCAGAGGAGACGATAGGCACGCTGCTGCTTGTACCGATGCCGATGCATAAAGCGCGCCGCAAAGAGCGCGGGCACAATCAAACAGATCTTTTGTGTGAGGCCGCACTTAAGGTACTTAGCGATGGAGAAACCGCCCGCAAAAATAGTCTGGCAGTGCACACGCAATCTTTCCTAAGAGGGCGTGGCACGCTCCCCGAGGACTTTTTTGCGGGCGGTTTCTCCTATAGCCCCCGCGCATTAGAACGAACCAGAGCTACGATGCCGCAACAGGGGCTCGAGCGGCATCAGCGCCTCAAAAATGTAAAAAACTCTATGCAGGTAAAAAATCCCGAGGCGGTTGCCGGACGCGTGTGCATAGTAGTAGACGATGTTACCACCACGGGAGCCACCTTTGCCGAGGCCAAAAGAGCCCTCAAAGCGGCAGGAGCAAAAGAGGTGCGCCTTGTCGCGCTTGCGCAGTCGTAAAAAAATTTTATTCCTTAACAAGGATTTCTTTATAGATACTGGTGCCTGCCTCAGCAAAGGCATAGTCGGCCCAGCGTATCCAGGTTGGTTTTAGTTGCATGAGCTTTACCTCGCCTTGGCTCAGCTTGAGCACGGGCCAATAAAAAAGTTTGTTTGACATCAGCACGTCGACGAGCGGCGCCAGCCATCTTTCTATCCTTTGCTCCTCGGTTACTTCTGACACAACGCCTTCTATCTGGAGCGTCTGGGGGACATCCTCGGTGGCGACGGTAAAAGAGGCTTGCGGGTGGACGGCGAAGTCCAAAAATTTTCTGGTGCTGGAGAGCGTCGAAAAATAAATAGTAAAATTATCGTCGCATACGTAATAAATCAGCCGTGAGCGGGACTCTCCCTGCGCGGATACGGTCGCAAGCACGCCTGTTTTGTGCTTGGTAAGAAATGCGAACGCATCGGTGCGGGCGCGGTCTACATTGCTGTCCATGGCGACATAGTACCACACTCAAGGCTCGGGAAATTTTAGATTCGCGGGGCGCGCCGACCGTTGAGGTTGCACTTGATACGACTACCGAAAATATTTCTGCGTTCGAAGCTGGCACGCCAAAAAATATCCTTGCTTTGTAACCTATTCTTTATCCGTAAATACCACTACCCTATTTGAGTAACTGTGCCGGGCGCTATCCCACACCCCGCCGCACGTGATGAGGTTGAGATGCGCCTTCCCGTCGCTTGAACTAAACACATCCGAAGAATCCTCGTCTTCTCCATACGACCGGACTTCGCGCACCACAAAAGTAGTGGTCGCTCCTTTTGCATCTTCGACGTACACCTTGTCTCCTTGGTGCAGGGTATGTAAGTCATCAAACACCGCCGGTATGCCGTCTTTCCAGCCAAAGTGCCCGACGATAACCGCAGTGCCATTTTCTCCCGGAGGAGGGCTGAGCTCGAACCATGCCGCATTCATCGGAGTTTCCGGCGCGCCCACCGCTCCTTCTGGAGTGAGGTGCACCGCCTCCAAAGCGCTATCAACAGCAATCCCCGGAATAGTGAGGCGTGTCGGGGCTTCCACGCTCGCTTGCGGCCCAAGATCGACCCCTTGTAAGGAAGTGAGCATCGCATTGTCGATTAAATTTTGCGAAGTCGGGATGATGCTCGGCGCAGCAAGCGGAGCTGTATCCTCTTGAGGAGGGATGCCGGTATTGGGAAGAGTGGGAGTAAGAGTAGAAACCAAAACAGTAGCAAAGGCATAGCCGAGCGCAATCAAATCGTTTGCCTTGCCGAGAGCCGTCGCGACGTTCCGTGTTGAAACGGAAATGTTTGTCCGGCACGTATAAACCCATGTTTCATCGGGTTGCAGCAGATGGTCGCCGTTAGTATCGCCGGAGATGAGAGAAACCGGAGCGCATTTGTCGTCAGTAACCTGCACCTCATGCAGGTCAACTACGCCGGGGTTCGTTACCGTGTACGTATAGGTTACGGTGCCGCCTCCGGAAGGAAGCGGGGTTAAACGGCTCGGCACTTTTACGATGTTAATGAGCGGAGGAGATATGGGCGCACCGACCACGACGGTAGCGTTTGCGAAAGCGTAGGTATCCCAGCCGTTCGCTTGGCCGTGAGCAGAGGCGGTATTGGTAACCGTTGCAGAAACTGTTTTTGTACAGGTATATACCCATGCTTCGTCGGTATCAAGCAGCGAGTTGCTGTTGGTATCGCCGGATATATAGGTTACCGGGCTGCAATCATTATCCTTAACCCACACGCCATGCATGGCAACGGTGCCTATATTGGTTGCGGTATACGTATAGGTAACCGGCCCCGGCCCCGAGGGTAAAGCTAAAGGATTTGGTATTTTTATAACTTTAATAAGAGGCAACGGTGCATTATAGCCGCCGCCAGAAGCAGGAGCAGCAACAGCAAGAGGAATATCGCTGTTAATGACTGTACAAATATTGTCACCCGCCGCAAGAGTAACGCTGCCGCTTGGGGCACAGGCTCCGCCAAAGGTTTGCGTATACGGGAGAGCATTTGATGCTTCACTTACGTTGTATGTGGCCCCTTGGACAAGCGTATACGACGTGCCAAGGCCGCCGGCTCCGGCTTGCGGACTGTTTGGTACATCGAGCGTTGAGGTAGCGCTTTTTACATGGATAGAAAAGTCGGAAGCAGCGGACGTACCGACCGTCGTGTTTATAACGGTTTTAATAACATGGAGCGTGGCCGTAGGGACCGCAGACGTGCAGGTTGATGGTACGGCAATGGCATTCGTATCTAAGGTGACTGCGCCGTTTCGGGCCAGCACTCGCCCATCAACGGTCGCGCCAGTGGTGACAGTAATACTGGAGAGTGCTATGAGGCTACCGCGGAAAGTGGAACCCGTGCCAAGGGTCGCATCACTGCCTACTTGCCAAAATACATGACATGCTTGAGCGCCGTTGATCAAATGGACCGAGCTTCCTGATAGTGTTGTCAGTGCAGAACCTGCTTGGAAGACGAAAGTGGCATTGGGATCGCCTTGGCCGTCGAGCGTCAACACTCCAGTGAGTCCTATAGTGGAGGCGGAGTTATAGACGCCTGGCGTCAGAGTTTGCCCACCAAGGTCCGCAACGATGGGCGAAGTCGGCCCCTCGGCTGCCGCGAAATTGTAGGCAGTTACTAGATCGGTCTTAGCGGTCTGCGTCGTGGAATCGCCGAAGTGGTTGGTGCCCGTGATGGTAACGGAGTCTGCCCCGGGACCAAAACCAGTCTGGGTCAGTGTTGCATACGACCCAACATCTCCGGTGACGGTTGTTGCGCCGGTGTTGGTGATGCCGGAACCGGCCAAAATCGCGAAGTTGCCGGATGACGACAGGTCGACTAAAGCAACCGCAGCGGGCTGCGGCCCTCCCGACTGTATGATATTTTTAAACAACCCCGGGTACCACACCGTGAGTGAAGCAAGCACAATAAGGACGAGCAAAAGGAGAGCGAACAACCAAACTCGCACGACATTCTTATTGGACGCTTCCATGTGGTTTATTTTTTACTCATTCGCGCTTATGTAGCTCCTGGTTATTGGCCCAAAATTCCCCAACGCAGGGCTAATCCCTACTTTCGTTTGAAACTCAGCCAATGCTGCCCGGGTGAGAGCACCAAAATAACCGGTTGCGCCGACGGTGGCCAGTGCTTGGGCTGCCGATCCTGTGTTTTGAGAAATCAAAAATTGTTGGAGGGTTGTCACATCGGCAGCATTAGTGCCTTGATAAAGATTAACGGCAACGGCTCGAATTTGCGAAGTGGAAACAGCAGGAGTAGAGGCAGAAGACACCGCGGTATTTGTATTGTTAATGGTGGTAGTCATAGGCGGAGCGGTGTACACTCCGCTGCTGTTTGAAGGTGAGCTAACAGGAGCGGAAGCTGGAGTGGTGACGGAAGCTGGAGTTATAACAGGAGTGGGAGTCACCGACACAGATGAAGGAGCGGTAACAGAATTTGAATCTAAGGTTACCGCAGTTTGCGCCAGAGCTCTGCCATTTAATGTTGCGCCCGTGTTTAACACAATCGCGGTTTGATCCAATATGTTGCCGTTAAAGACAGCGGTCGTGCCGATGGTTGTCTGCCCCGCAACGACCCAAAAAACATTACTTGCCTGGGCGCCGCCGCTGAGGACAACTTTGACAGCCGAACTAACGGTAAGATTTTGCGCTATCTCAAAAATCCAGACATCATTGGCGCCGCCGGAGAGCGTAATGTCGGTTGGTATGCCCACGCTAGTGCCCCATTTGTATACGCCGGGGACGAGCGTCAAACCGCCGATAGTTCCAGCACCAAGCTCAGTAACATCGGGCATGCGCCCTGCGGCATCGGTGTAGGCGTTTTGCATGTCGAGTATCGCGGTGGTGAGATTAGCGGAAGTAGGACTTGCATAATCAGACGCGTATACCTTCCCACTTACTTCGGCCGAGGTTGAAAACGCGCTGGCTACGGGAAGTATGAGAGCAAATCCGGTTATGTAGCTCGCTGGCGCCGGGCTCACGCCGATATCGCCAACCACTACCGTTGACCCGGTCGTTGAGATTCCTGATTTTGCTAAAATGGAAAAATTACCCGAACTCCCAAGGTTAACTCCGGCCGGGCTTGCTGCGAGCGCGGCCATTGGCGCAGCTGCGATGATAAAAGGCGCAACTAAAGCAACTATTGAAACCTTATTGAGTAGCGTCATATATTATTTTTTGTAGGCCCTATAAATAGTAAATCTCACTGAGTAATAGTGTATCACTCCTTAAGCACTGCGATGTCAACTCTGTGTATAGCGGGTTGCCGACTACTTTGCCTGTTCGCCGTACGCTTCATCCGCCACATTTGCATCCGCATCCGCTTTTGTGGCTTCGATAGTGCCGTCGATGTGGTTTGGCGGCGCATAGACGGTGTATATCTTGAGCGGAACCGTGCCGGTGTTAATAAAATTATGCTGGGTGCCGGGCGTCACCACCACCACATCGCCTGCGGCAATGGGGCTGGTCTTTCCGTTTAAAATCGCTTCTCCCGTACCGCTCAAAAAGAACAGCGTTTGCTCGGTGTAGGTGTGCGTCTCCGCGCCCACTTCCCCGCCGGGAGGGATACTCATAATCACCAGCTGGCTCCGGGTGCCGGTAAAAAGCACTTTTCTAAAATTGGTGTTCTGCTCAGTCTCCGCAACTATGTTTGCTAGGTATGGCATATTGGCTTTGCTATCTATTAATGCTACCGCGCTACTCTGATGATAATAGTAATATCCTCCTGCTAGAGCGGCGATAAGAATCACCGCTGCTAGTATTAAGGGACGATAATGTTTTTGTACCCTTTTCATAATCCTGTCTTATAGTATACCGCGCATAAAAAGATGCGAGCTGTCTCACAAAAAAAAGCGCCCTACTGGCGCTCAATTTTGTCTTGGCGGAGAGGGAGAAATTGGTGTATTTGAAATAAAAAGAGTTCCGAGCTTGAAAGGCGCGAAACTCTTAGGAGTCAGGCGGCGGCGAGAACTTCTTCAAAAGTCTGAAGCCTCTCTGCATACCGCTGTTGGCAGGTAGCGATGGTTTTCTCCCACCACTTCTTCCAGTTCCAAAATCGGAAGTACCATTTGCGGGATTTGTGATCGAGGTACTCTTTGTACCCATCCTGCGCACTAGTGACAGACATATGTGCTCGGATGAGCCGAGTGGCTTCGGCAAATGCCTTGCCCACGGGACTCGTTGCATCAATGCTCCCCCACGTTGGCAGCACAAACAGAGGAATATGAGTGACCAGGCCTCTCACAGGGTTAGAAAGATCGAGGCCAGCGATAACATTCTCGGCTTGGATAAAGAACCCGACCGATATGCCCGCGAGCGGAGAGAGCATCTCTCGTTCGAGTTCGTCCTCGCTGGGGTCTAGTCTCCACGAATGACGGTACTTCATTGCCATCGACAGAGCTGTCAGTTCAAGCATGCCATTAAGCATAGGGGCGATAGCCGAGATCACGGGCAGATTGAACGTCGGCCATAGCTCGAATGTGTGCTGCGTAAGGAATGCAGTAATCGCCGCGCGTACGTTGTCGGGGTGCCGATCCCAGTCAATGCCCGCTGCATCAAGATCGAGAAGCGGGAGGGAGACAACATCGATATACTTGCTATCGATAGGCACGCCGTTACGGGCAGGTATCAACCTCATAGCATGACTATTATTCATGGACTCATGCGGGAGAAGTTGTATCGTGCGACAGTCTTTGAGCAGCAGCTGGGTGAGCTTGCTGAAGTCAGGCAAGTTATCCATGCCCCACCTTCCTTGTTGAACTGAGAGGAACTTCCATCGGCACTATAGCAGAAATGCAAAAAAGTTCGAATCCTTTCGCCCTGTGTTCTAAAAACGCTTGATTTACTTACTCCAAAAACTGCGGAGAGGGAGGGATTCGAACCCTCGGACCGGTTCCCCGGTCAACAACTTAGCAGGTTGCTCCATTCGACCGCTCTGGCACCTCTCCAATGTGTGCGAGCTACCAAACCAAACTAACACAAAACGGGCCATACGGTAAGTCATGAAAAACCGGGCTGGTGCAGGTTGCATATTGCCGAGCACTTGGTAAGCTCCCGCGCATGAAGCACATATTTTTAAGCGCATTTTTTATTACCTGTTTTATCGGAAGCGGGGCTCTCTTTTTAACCAACACCGCCGAGGCCTCGTATCACTTTTCAAATTACAAAGGAGTGCCTCCGATACACACCCTTGGCGGCAAAAGCAAAACGCCCGTTGGCATGACGCCGCAAGAAATAAAAACAATATACCATCTGCCGCAAAGCGGCGGCCGCGGAGCCGTCGTTATTGTCGGCGCCTACAACGACGCCACTCTCGAGGCCGACTTGGCTGTGTTTAGCAAATCATTTAATCTGCCCGCGTGCACCGTGGCAAACGGCTGTCTTACCAAACACACCATGAGCGCCACTATTAAAAGCAACAGCGGCTGGGCTATGGAGACATCGCTTGATGTCGAGTGGGCGCATGCGGTCGCACCGAGCGCAAAAATTATAGTAGTTGAGGCAACGACTCCGAGTGGCGCCAACCTGCTTGCCGCAGTCGACTACGCCGCGTCTCTAAAAACTGCATCGGCAATCTCCATGAGCTGGGGCGGCGCCGAGTTTCCGGAGGAGGTCTCGATGGACTCGCACTTTGTCAGCGTAAGCCATGCGCCGTTTTTTGCATCATCCGGCG
>DATCEW010000078.1:0-10885 GCA_036509865.1 Minisyncoccota bacterium | reverse complement strand
TCGTGAGCGTAACGGTAGTGCCCTTTGGCCCACGTATAAGAGCCACCGCCTCATCGACGCTTATGCCGACAGTCGATGTGGCATCAATACTTGTGATGATGTCGCCGCTCTGTATACCCGCCTTTTCGGCCGGAGAATCTTTAAGAGGCGCCACTACCACCAAATTGCCGGAGGCGTCCTGGTCCATCTGCATGCCAACACCGGCAAACGTGCCGCTCACTTGCGACTCAAAAATAGATGCCTGCGCCGGCGGAAAGAAGACCGTGTACGGGTCGCCGTAGCTATCGGTTAAGCCTGCGATGGCGCCGTATATTTTATCCTGCGTCGTAGGGATAGTGCCCGAGGCATGAGTCTCGACAAAGTTTTGCTGAAGCAAGTTGTATGCTTGCCAAAATTGCGACATGTCGACGTCTTTAGGCTGCGAGACTTCATTTATAACAGAGACATTGAGCGAGCTGCTGCTACTTGAAGCCGTTTGCGCAAAGACGACATTGCCTACGCGCTCGCCGACACCCGCAAACACCCCCACCCCAAAGGCCAAACCAACCACTAACAAAACCCCGGCAATTTTTATGCGCGATGTGTTCATAATTAGCGACCAGTATACCATAGTTGGATGGTATACTAAGGCTCATGCTCACGCGGTATGTGCAGCGCAATTTGACGTGGATCGATTTGGTGTCTCCCACTCCCGGGGAGGTGCGCTCAATCATGCAAGAGTTTGGGATAGATCCGCTCATTGCCGAGGAGATGCTAATGCCTTCTTACAAACCCAAGGTTGAGCGCCGCGAAAACTATGTGTACGTGATACTCCACTTCCCCATGTTGCGGGGCCTCAACCGGCGTCCCGAGCAAGAAATAGATTTTATCATCGGGAAAAACTTTCTTATTACCGCGCGCTACACCGATACCGACCACCTGCACTCCTTTGCAAAAGTATTTGAGGTACACTCCGTACTCGGCCAAGGCAGTGCCGTTCACGGCGGCCACTTATTTACGGCGATGGCGCGCAATCTTTATCTGGCGCTTATCAACGAGTGCGATGTTGTCGAAAAATATCTTACCGATATCGAGGATGGGGTTTTTAAGGGCGAGGAGCGCACCATGGTGCTGCAGATTAGCAAAACCGGGCGTATCATCCACGACTTCCGTCAAACATTGCTGCCCCACAAAGAGATGCTGCTCTCGCTTGAGGCTGCCTCGACCCGGCTGTTTGGCCAAGAGTTTTTATATTATCTGCGCACAGTGGAGGGCGAGTACGAGCGCCTGCGGCAGATGCTTGAGCATTTGCGCGAGTCGCTCGTAGAGCTGCGCGAGACAAACAATTCGCTCCTCTCAACCAAACAAAACGACATCATGAAGACCTTTACGGTCATAGCCTTTTTGTTTCTGCCGCTCTCCTTTATTGCAAGTCTTTTTCAGATGAACACGCGCTACACGCCTCTGCTGGGTACTCCTGGTGACTTTTGGATCATAGTCGGCATGATGACCTTGATTGCTGCGGGATTTTTTGTATATTTTAAGCGTAAAGGCTGGCTGTAATACTGGCTGCACTATATGCTTTCTTTCTTTCGCTCACCATCACCCGCAAAGCTCCCGGCATTGCAGTTTCATAACACCCTCTCGGGCAAGCTCGATGTATTTGAGCCCATAGATACTAAAAAGAACGGCACGGTAAAAATGTACAACTGCGGCCCGACGGTGTACGACTACGCGCAGATAGGCAACTTGCGCTCATATATCTTTGCCGACACCATACGCCGCACGCTTGACGCGTGGGGCTACAAAGTTGAGCAAGTGATAAATATTACCGATTTTGGCCATTTGGTATCCGACGGCGACGAAGGTGAGGATAAAATGACAAAAGGGCTTAAACGCGAGGGCCTCGCCTTGACGCTCGAGAACATGCGCGTGCTTGCCGAGCGATATACAAAGGCTTTTTTAGAAAATCTCGAGCAGATAGGAGTAGACACCAAACGCATTACCTTCCCGCGCGCAAGCGACTACATACCCGAGCAGATAGCGCTTATAAAAACGCTGGAGCAAAAAGGGTACGCCTACCGTACGCCGGACGGCGTCTACTACGACACCTCGCGCTTTGCCGGCTATGGCAAGCTCGGGCACATCAACTTATTAGGGCAGCAAGAAGGCGCACGGCTGGAAACACATAAAGAAAAAAGAAATCCGGCCGATTTTGTTTTGTGGAAGTCAGATACAAAGCTCGGTTGGGAGTCGCCGTGGGGCTTGGGCTTCCCCGGCTGGCACATCGAGTGCACGGCGATGATATTTACGCTGCTCGGCAAACAAATTGATATACACACCGGCGGCATCGACCACATAGCAATACATCACAACAACGAGATAGCGCAGGCGGAGGCAGTGACCGGCAAGCAGTTTGTACGATATTGGATGCACAACGAGTTTATCACTATCGAGCATAAGCGCATCGGCAAGTCGCAAGGCAACGCCATACTGCTCCGAGGGATCACCGACAAAGGGCTCTCGCCAAGAGCGCTTCGCTACCTGTACTTAACCGCCCATTACCGCAGTCCGATGAACTTTACCTGGGATGCAGTGGAGGGAGCAAACACAACTCTTAAGCGGCTCTCGCGCGCATACCTCGAGATGCCAAGCAGCGGCGCGCCGGATGAAAATTTTTTGAAAGAGTTTTATGCGGCACTTGCCAATGACCTCGATACGCCAAAAGCGCTTGCGCTGGTGTGGGAGCATATCAAAACGCTTAACCGCGCCACATTGGTAGAAGCGGACAACATATTAGGGTTGGGGCTTGCAGAGACCAGACCACTCCAAAAGCTTGCGGTGCTGGAGGAGCATGACCTGCCGGAAGAGGTGCAAAAGCTTGTAGCTGATCGCGAGGAAGCCCGCACCAACAAAGACTTTGCCCGCTCAGACGAACTGCGCAAACAAATTGACACTCTTGGCTTTGAGATAAAAGACACCCCGGAGGGACAAAAAATAAGCTCAAAAAACTGATTTGAGCGGTTATCCCCCGTCTGTCCACCTATCAACACAAAAGTTGAGTTTTTGTAGCTGTTGCTTGCGGCTTAAAAAAGCTACTCTATAGGCAATGGCCGGAAACTCAAAATACGAAAGCGCCGATGATAAAGCTAAAAGCAAAGCTCTGACCGCAAAGCGGCTTAACCCGCTGCGCTTGCCGCCGCAAACCTTAGAAAGCGAAAAGGCTTTGCTCGGCGCGCTCATGATACGCCCCGACGGCATGAGCGAGTCGAGCGATCTTATATCACCCGAAGCATTTTACAGCGAGAAGCATCGCATCATATACAGAGCTATGCTCGCGCTCTACAGTAAGAGCGAGCCCATCGACATTGAGAGCGTACGCGCAAAACTGAGCGACGAGGGCCAGCTCGAGCAGATTGGCGGCATCTCCTACTTGGCCGACCTGGTAAGCAACGTGCCGGCGGCCTCAAGCGCGCGCCACTACGCGAGCCAGGTGCAAAAAAAATATATGCTGCGCAGCCTCATAGATGCCGGCGAGTTTGTTGCCGAGCTTGGCTACGACGAGGCCGGCGAGCTCGATGAGACGCTCGAAAAGGCGGAGAAAAAGATATTTGAGGTTACGTCTGCTCCCACTATGTCTAAATTTACGTCGCTCAGCGAGTCGCTCAAAGATGCGTGGACGCGGCTTGAGCACTTGCACGAGCACAAAGACGAGCTGCGCGGCGTGCGCACCGGTTTTAAAGATCTCGACAACATGCTTGCCGGCCTCCAAAAATCCGACCTTATCATCTTGGCCGCAAGGCCGTCCGTCGGCAAAACTTCTCTTGCACTAGATATTGCGCGGCAGTCGGCCGTGCAACACGGCACGGTGGTGGGCGTCTTTTCGCTCGAGATGGCCGCGCAGCAGCTTATTGACCGCATGGTGGCGGCGGAGGCCGGGGTCAACTCCTGGAACCTGCGCACCGGCCACATCAACGAGCAAAGCGACTGGGACAGAATCCGCGAGGCCTACGATAAACTGGGAGCTGCGCCTATTTATATCAGCGATGAGCCGGGCAACAATATCTTAAAGATGCGCGCCACCGCGCGCCGCCTTAAAAAAGAAAATGGCCTTGACCTCCTTATCGTCGACTACCTCCAGCTTATGGTGCCGACCAATGCACGCGCCAACGACAATATGGTCCAGCAAGTGACCGAGATATCGCGCTCGCTTAAAAACCTCGCCCGCGAGCTCGACGTGCCCGTGCTGGCACTCTCGCAACTCTCCCGCGCCGTAGAGCAGCGCGGCGGCAAGCCGCGTCTGAGCGACCTGCGCGACTCTGGCTCCATCGAGCAAGATGCCGATGTGGTTATGTTTATCCACCGAGACGACAAAACCAACAAAGAGAGTGAGCGCCCCAATATTGCCGAGATACTGATAGAGAAACACCGCAACGGTCCGGTCGGCAAAATCGAGCTCTACTTTGACGAAAAGCGCACCACCTTCCAAAATCTTGAGAAGACAGACTTCGGCGCCTTTGAGAGCGCAAGCCAGGATTTTTAAATGAACCCGATTGAAAAACTTTCCGAGCTGTTTGAACACTTCCCCGGCATCGGGCCGCGCCAGGCGCGGCGCTTTGTGCAGTATCTTTTGGCCGCCTCTCCCTCTACCCGCGGCGAGCTGAGCGAAACGATACAACAGCTGGGCGCACACACCTCTCAATGTAAAAAATGCTTCCGTTGGTTTGTTAAAGAGGGAGAGAAGAGCAACCTGTGCGGCATTTGCGCCAACTCTCGCCGCGATGAGAGCATGCTGTTTGTAGTGGAGAAGGATGCCGATATCGAAAACGTCGAGCGCAGTAACTTTACCGGCCTCTACTTCTGTGTAGGGGGCACCATACCTTTGGCGGCCGAGGAGCCGCAAAAATATATACGGGTACGCGAGCTGCTTAAACGTATTGAAGAGGACGCGACCTCTAAAAAACTTAAGGAGGTTATCTTGGGCTTATCAGCAACCACCGAGGGCGACCATACACGCCTCATACTCCAAGAAAAATTGCTGCCTCTTTCACAAGGACTTGCTTTTAAACTCTCCTCACTTGGCCGCGGCCTCTCCACCGGCAGTGAGCTCGAGTACGCCGACCCGGACACTATCGCGAGCGCATTGTCGTCAAGGCAATAATCTGCTATATCTACAGCAGATAAAAACCTTATTCACCGTAGCTGGAAGGAGCTCGTCGTGAAAAAAGAACCCTTGAAAGTACTTTCCAATAAGCATTTCCCGCTTACTCTAAATAAGACCCAACATAATAGGGAGAGTCTTGCTGGTAACAGCATTCTCGTGAAGATGGAGTTCCGATTTGGATGGTATGCCAAGACCATCCATTCCTATATGGAAGAAACTCTTCAACATTACAAAAAGAATGGCGCAAAAATTCTCCGAAGCGGCCTGATTTGTGGCGTAACTCCCGCTAATAGCATAACAGTAGATGTCTACCATTATGGTCAGCGCATTGAGAGATATTGTGGCATAGATGATGAAGGTCCACATTCCATGTCTGATTTAAAAACAACAGACGGATGGGAGTTGATCATTGGCACTGAAATCGTACGGATAAACTTTAGTAAGCGAATGAAGGTGGAGAGAGTCAGCCACAAAGGTAACACCGGCCGCATCAAATACCCTGAGAGTGTTATGGTGCAAGTTCTTCAGTAAACAGATTACACAAAAAAGACCGCCCCGGTTGGGCGGTCTTTTTCTTTAAGCGACTTTAGTGATTTTTACCTCAAAATACGGCTGGCGATGGCCGCGCTTTTTAAAATAGTTGGACTTGGCTTTGTATTTGATAACCACCACCTTTTTGGCGCGGGAGATTTTGACCACCTCGGCCTCTACCTTGGAGCCTTTAATAAACGGCTCGCCGAGCGTGGTAGCTGTACCATCATCGCGCAAAAGCACCTCCTCAAAAACGACTTTGTCGCCTACATTGTAGGTGCCATAGCCCTGCTCGCTATGCGGGCCTTTGATCTTTTCAACCTTGAGCGTAGCGCCCTCCTCAACGAGGTATTGCTTGCCGCCAGTTTGGATTATTGCAAATTCTTTCATATATGTTTAGCCTCAGCACTATAACCTAAAGCACCAAAGGGTGCAATAGGGCTTTATGAGGCTCTTTTTACTCCTTACCCTCCAAGAGCGGCTTATCGATAAGCGCCGTGTCGAGCTCGGGCGACTCGCCGGTAACTCGCATCACGTCTTTGTCTATCTTGCCAAGCTCCCTTTTGCCGGCGTTATAGTGGTTAACCGTTGTCGAAAGAGAGGAGCCTATTTTATTGTAATAGTCTTCATACGCTTTAACGTGCCTCCCGAGCGCCTCGACATTTTTGGCAATATCTTTTGCCTGCTCCTCTATTTTAAATGCCTTAAAACCGTAGAGCACCGACTGCAAGTACGCCGCAAAAGTGGTTGGTGAGACGATGATGACCTTTTTTTCGTTATAGGCATAGTCTATTAAGTTGCGCGTGTTGACCTTTACGGAGCCTATTTCATTGACCAGCAGGTCGTAATAAATACCCTCGGCCGGGATGTACATGAATGCAAAAGGCAGCGTGCCGTCTTTGGGGCGTATATATTTGCTTGTTTCATCAATGCGGAGCTTGAGGTCGTTTTTAAAAGCATGCTCAAGCTCATCGCGCCTTGCCTCGTCGCTCTCGTTGAGCACACGGTTGTAATTGTCGAGAGAAAACTTTGCATCAATGGGGATAATACCCTCTTTGGTAACTATCGCGGCATCAACTGTCTCTCCACCTGGAAACTCATATTGCATTTTGTACGTGCCCGGCGGGAGCACATTACTTAAAATAAGCTCGAGCGAGCGCTCGCCTAAATTGCCCCGCTGTTTTTGGTGCTTTAAGACCTTTTCGAGATTTTGCAATTGCTCCGCAAGGGTAAAAACCTTATTGGTCGACTCTTTGGTCTCCGAGACGCCCTTCATTACCTCAAGCAACTGTTGAGAGACCCGGTCGGTAATGGTACTCATGAGGTTTTGCGATTGATCAAACTGCGTCTTCATTGAGTCAAACATGCGCGTGGTGCCCTCGCTGAGCTTGCTGTCCATCGCGCGCGTGAGCTCGGCCAGTTGGTTTTGCAACAGCATCATGCCTTGCGTGTCTTGTGGCGCCTGCTCCAGAGCGTTGTCCCTCTTCCACATGATAAAAAGCATGCCGAGATTGCCCAACACTAGTACGATCAATACAATTATCAGCCACTCCATGCGTTTGAGTATACCCCTTTATACTTTATACGTCATACCTTATACTACACATATGACCCAACAAGATATAAAGGCGGCAATGATAGCCGCAATGAAGGCAAAAGAGCCTATTAAACTCAGCGTCATGCGCGGGCTCTTGGCCGCATGCACCAACGAGCTGGTTGCCAAAGGCCGCGGCCCGGACGGCGCTCTTACAGAGGACGAGGTGCTCTCAATAATCATGAAGGCGAGCAAGCAGCGCAAAGACTCTATCGAGCAATTTGAGGCGGGAGGCCGCCCTGAGCTTGCCGATGCCGAAAAGGCCGAGCTCGCGATACTTGCAGCCATGCTCCCCTCTCAAATGACCAAAGACGAGGTAGAGGCCACAGTTAAGGCCAAAGCAGCTGAGATGGGTGTTACTGAAAAGTCAGGCGCCAATCAGCTCATGGGCGCAGTGATGAAAGACCTCAAAGGCAAAGCCGACGGCACGGTGGTAAAAGAGGTTGTGGATAGCCTGTTTGTATAATTAACTTGACTTTCACCTAATTTTAGGTACAGTTACTTGTAGTAGTTTGCGTACCTTTTCATAAAAATATGGAGGCAGCATGAAAGAACCTTTTGTAACCGGCTTACCGGACAAGACGCCCGTCAGGCATGGCAGCGCTTCGGTTGACGAAGCGATCGAAAAACTGCGTGTGTCGATTGTACGAAGAAAAAGAAAACGATTAGAACACTACTTCAGCAGCCCCGCGACGGCCGAGACTCGGCGCATTACTAAACGCATCGTCGGAGAGTCGGAGGATGCGGCGTGAGTTCTACACTCGATACAGAAATAACATCCACTGATGATGAACTTCGCTCACACCTTCTGACAGATGCAGGTTTGTCAGAGTGTGAGGAGGTTCATCCAGGCAAGGTGCACTTACTTGCTGTGGGTCGCTACACTGCTCGCTTGCAAGCGGAGTCCTCGGTAGTAACTTTTTCTTTGCGGGAAACTCCTCGCAATGGAAAGAGTTTGTTTGCCGAATTTTTTGGCAACGAACCAGAGCAAGGGTCGCTTTTGTGGGAACTGCTTTGGCATAAGAGCGCCGAGGCAATGCTTGCAGTGCGGCGCGGGCATACCGAAGCGCGCCTTAGAAATAAGGCGCGCAAACAAGCGAGGGCGTAAGTCCTCGCTTTTTAAATTTTTTTGAGTACAAACCTCCAGGGCTTTGCGGCCCAGACTCCCCCATTTGGTATACCAACGCGGGGAGTTTTTTTTATTTGCTTAGGTAAAATAGAGGTATATAGTCCCTGCCGTGCCAAACATCGGCGTATTGCGCGGCGTCTGCCCCCGTTGCGCATGCGAGGCCTGGTCGGCAAAACCATGGTAGGCCTCCGTTTCCGTTATCATCAGTGCGATTGTCTTGTTTCCAACTTTTCGCACTAAAAACTTTCCCAGCAATTCTTGTGCAATCAAAGGTGTTGGTCGGTCAAAAAATGCAGGCCTAAGAATTTTTTTCATCTCCTGCACTATATCAAAAAATGCTTTGTGACCCCTACGGGAATCGAACCCGTATTTGTTCCGTGAGAGGGAACTGTCCTAACCGTTAGACGAAAGGGCCTTATTATTGCACCGACACTCAAACACAAAACACAATACAATAAAAACAGGGAAAAAGAAAGATTTATCTTTTTTTGATCCACTCCTCGTCCTGGCGCACGAGTATATCGCCCGCGCGCTCGGGGTTTGCCATCAGCTCTTTTACCGTGCGCTCCATGCGCACACTCTGCGAGCCCTTAACCAAGATGCAATCGCCGCTTTGCACTAACGCGGCAAGCTCCTCTCCCGCTTTTTGCGCATCTTCAAATTGCAAAATACTGACCTCCGCCATGCCGCCCATCTGCGCACCCTCTGCTATGTCGCGAGCTCTAAAACCGACCGTCACGAGCATGTCAATTTTAAGCTCTGCAAGATATATGCCGATTTTACGGTGCTCTTCGACCGAGAGGCGGCCGAGCTCAAGCATATCACCAAGGACGGCGATGAGCCGTCCTTGAGTGATGCCACCGCCTAGTGGGGCGAGCCAAGACGAAGCGGCGCCTCCAATCATCTTTAACGTATCAAGCGCGGCATTGACCGCCGCAGGCGACGAGTTATAGGTGTCATCGATAATAAACGTCTCTTTAATGCCGCGCACCAGATGCATGCGCCCTTGAGGCGGCTCGTAGGCCTTGAGCGCCTCGGCACTGTCGCTTACCGTTTTACCGAGTGCCTGCCCCACCGCTGCGGCCGCAAGCGCTGGCAATAAGGTATGCGCGCCCAAAGTGCCGAGCACTTGTACAGGCGCGGACACTCCCTCTGCCACGATGCGAGCGCTCATGCCAACCGGCCACCGCTCCCGTCCGCCCTCAAAAAGTATCTTCATATCTTCGACGCGGACATCGGCCTCCGGCGCAAATCCAAACGTGATTATTTTTTTACCGGCAGCGCGCTCTTTAAGTTGCGACGCTCTCGCATCATCCGCATAGAGCACGAGCGTACCGTTCGGCCGCAGCGCATCAATAAGCGCGGCCTTTTCCTCCGCCACCTGGGCCGCCGACTCAAAAAACTCAACATGCACCGGCACCTCGGGGAGGCGCGTGATAACTGCAATATCCACCGGGAGCCACCGTGCAACCCGCTTGATATCGCCCGGCCTATCCGCGCCCACCTCAAGCACGAGCCACTCCGGATAGCGGGCAGTACCTACCATGATAAAAAGGCCATCTACTAAATTAAGTAGCCATTGCAGCGGATTGTTCCATGCGTTTGGTCGCCCCAAAATGGTAAGCGGCAGGCCTATTTCGCTATTAAAGCTCTTTTGGGATTTGCGCACGTACGCGCCTTGGGCTACCACCTCATAAATAGCATCTTTAGTTGAGGTTTTGCCGACGCTGCCGGTTACGGCGATGATACGCGGCTTGTGCCGCCTCACTATCACGCCCGCCTCAAGCGTAAGGAGAGTGACTATTACTTTTTTAAAAACAGTTCGCATATAGTTTATCGGTCGGGAGGAAGATCATAATAATTAACCAGGAAGCGCGTAAGATCAATAAACGAATTCGACCACGTCTCAGATGCATAGGGCGCGCCGACCGGCTTAAATGCAAACAGGAATACGATAAATTTTGCCTTGTACGACGGCAAATATCCAAAATAGCTGTGCAAATACGTATCCGAATAATAACTCCCAGTAGAAGGGTCGACAATTTGCGCCGTGCCTGTTTTTGCGGCGATACTGTAATGCTCCATTTTAACCGCGCCGTTATCAAGCACTGTGTCGACCACCGTCGTGAGCATCTGGCTTACCGCAGCCGTGGTCTCCGGCTTGAGCACTTGCTCGGGTATACCCCCATTGAGCGTCTTGGTAATGCCGCTGTCGTACCGTATCGCTTTTACCAAATGCGGCGTCACCAGCTTACCGCCGTTAGCAAGCGTTGCAAGCGCGCGGATAGTCTCAACCGGGGTAATGGCGATGCCTTGCCCAAACGCGGCAGTATCAAACTCGACTTGCCGCCCTGATTGCAGGTTATTAACCAAGCCGTATTGCTCTGCAGGCAAATCGATGCCAGTTTTTTGCCCAAGATCATAATGATTTGTAAAATAATCGCGCATCGTGGTCGAGCCCATGCGAGTCGCTATAAACGATGCACCC
>DATCEW010000077.1:0-6911 GCA_036509865.1 Minisyncoccota bacterium | reverse complement strand
CACCGAGGCCGACGAAATGCTCAAAAAAGCCCGCACTGCCGCGGCCGAGCGTGAGCGTGCGCTTGTTGCCGCCGCCGAGGCCGCCGCCGCGCGCACCACCGCCGAGGCCGTAAAGCAAGCCCTCGAGCTCAAGGCGCAGGCACTTGAGGAGAGCAAACAGGAGGTCGCCAAGCTCATTGTGTTGGGGATGGAAAAAATGATAACGACTAAATAATATGACCATTGCTTCCTCCTACGCCCGTGCGCTTTATCAGCTTGTTGCGAGCGAGCCCAGCAAAAGCAACGCCTATATAAAAAATCTGCAAGGCAGTTTAGCAAAACGCGGATATATAAAATTATTGCCAAAAATCGTAAGCGAGTATCAAAGGCTCGAGATACAAGCAGAGAGAAGTGCAAAATATAATGCCATAACGCCGCAAAAGGAGCGAGTGCGCGTCCTGCTCAGCCTCTACAAAAAACTGATCGAAACAAAATAAATACTGATATGGAAAACTTTATTGAACAATTTAAAAAAGAAATACAAGGGTTTGCTCCCGAGAGCCGCCCGGCGGGCACGGGCACTGTGGTGCGCGTGGGCGACGGCGTTGTCGAGATAGAGGGCCTCAGGGGTGCCATGATGTCGGAGATGATCCGCTTTGAAACATACGAAGGCAAGCCGCTCAAAGACGCGCTCGAGGGTCCATCAGAAGTGTTTGGCATTATTTTAAACCTGGAGGAGGAGTCAGTGCGCGCGATTATTTTAGGCGACGTCGGTAAAGTGGCCGAGGGTATGACGGTTGTCTCGACCGGCGAGGTGCTCTCGATACCCGTGGGCGAGGCGATGCTTGGGCGCGTCGTGTCACCACTCGGCGAGCCACTTGATGGCCTCGGAAAGATTGACGCAAAAAAACGCAATCCTATCGAGCGAGAAGCCTACGGCGTGATGGACCGCCACGCGGTCAACACGCCTCTGCACACCGGCATCAAAGCAATCGACTCGATGATTCCTATTGGCCGTGGCCAGCGCGAGCTTATTATCGGCGACCGCTACACCGGTAAAACAACTATTGCGATAGACACGATTCTCAATCAAAAGAACGAGCCTAAAGAGAGCCGGCCGATTTGTATTTACGTGGCTATCGGTCAAAAAGAGAGCAAGACGGCACGCTTGGCTGCAACGCTTAAAGAGGCGGGCGCGATGGAGTACACGATTTTTGTCAACGCAGGCGCCTCGGCTCCCGCAGCGCTGCAGTACCTTGCTCCCTTTGCGGGCGCCGCTATCGGCGAATATTTTATGGAGCAGGGCAAAGACGCGCTCATTATATATGACGACCTTAGTAAGCACGCGGTGGCCTATCGCCAGCTCTCTTTGCTTTTGCGCCGGCCGCCGGGCCGCGAGGCGTACCCGGGTGACGTGTTTTATCTGCACTCGCGCCTCCTTGAGCGCGCCGCAAAATTGAGCAAGGAAAAAGGCGGAGGCTCGCTCACGGCGCTGCCTATTATTGAGACCCAAGAGGGCGACATCTCCGGCTACATTCCCACCAACGTCATCTCCATCACCGACGGTCAAATCTTTTTGGAGACGGACCTCTTTAACAAAGGGTCGCGCCCGGCTATTAATGTGGGCAACTCGGTGTCGCGCGTGGGCTCAAGCGCGCAAACCAAGGCGATGAAAAAGGTTTCCGGCAAAATCAAGCTTGAGCTCGCGCAGTTTAGGGAGCTCGAGGCGTTTATGCAGTTTAGCCAAGACCTTGATGCCGACACCAAGCGCAGCATCGAGGCGGGGCAGCGCTTGACCTCCGTGCTCCGCCAAAAAAACGGCGAGCCCATGCCGTTTGAGCAGCAAGCAGTCTCAATTTACGCGGCAGTCAACGAGTATCTCGCACACGTGTCGGTGGAGCGCGTGCCGGAGTATGAACAAAAGATGCTCTCGTTTTTGCAAGCCGAGGCGCCCACGGTACTCGAGAGTATTGCGCACTCGCACGAGTTGGCAACACAAACTGAGGAGGAGCTCAAGATGCAGCTCAGCGCGTTTAAAGACACGCACCCCGACCTTTTCCAATAATGTTATGGCAGGACTTAAAGCAATTAAAATAAAGATACGCTCGATAGAGAAGACGCAAAAAGTGACAAAAGCCATGGAGGCTGTGTCTGCGGCTAAGATGCGCAAAGCGCAGGGGCGCGCCTTTGCCGGCCGCGCGTATGCGCGTGCGGCAGTCTCAATTTTGGCGCGCGTCTCTGGCTCGCGCGAGCTGGCATCACATCCGCTTGTGTGTGGCACTTTTGAGCGCGGCGCAGTAGCAACGCCGACGGACTCCTCACATCGGCTGTCCGCTGGCATTCCTATTGCTCCGCGCTCCGCGCTTTACATCGTCATCACCAGTGACAAAGGCCTCGCCGGCGCGCTTAACTCTGCCGTGTTGCGCGCAACTGCTGCAGATATTAAAGCAAGCGGTCTTTTGCAAAAAAATGTTCCTATTATTGCCGTTGGGCGCAAGGCAAATGACTTTTTTACCGCGCGCGGTTTTACCGTAGTCTCATACCAACCCAACACCGATCAGATTGATCCTGATTTTATCACCGAGTTGGTGCATCAGGCTGCGGCGCTGTTTCAGCAAGGAGAAGTAGAGGTAGTAAAAGTGGCGTACCAAAATTTTATTTCCACGTTTGAACAGCGTCCGACATTGCGCACCATCTTCCCGCTCTCTTTAACTGAGCTTGAAAAAGTGGTAAATGATATCCAAGCTACGAAGCGCGACGTGGCGGCAATGCCAAGCAACAGCCGAGGTGAGGAGTTGCAGGGCGTTGCCGCCACGTCGCGCATTGCAAATTACACCGTAGAGCCATCCGAAGCCGAGGTGCTTGCCGCAATATTGCCGCGCTTGGCGTCCATTTTTGTGTACCACGCACTGCTCGAGGCGCAAGCCTCCGAGCACAGCGCGCGCATGGTCTCGATGAAGTCGGCGTCGGACAAGGCAGTGGAGCTCACCGACAAATTTACCTTGCAGTTTAATAAAGCGAGGCAGGCGGCAATCACGAGAGAGGTGAGCGAAATTACCGGAGGCATGGAAGCCATGGCAAATTGACGAGCAAACAATTAACTACACGTACAATTATGAAAGACGACACAAAAAATAAAATTGGCAGCATAAAGCAAATCATCGGCCCAGTCGTTGATGTGTACTTTGAAGGTGAGCATCTGCCCGCGATACACAATGCACTTACCACCAAAGTGGGCGAGAGAGGCGTCACCCTCGAGGTCGCACAGCACTTGGGTCTTGGCCGCGTGCGCGCCATTGCTTTGCAAGATACCTCGGGTCTTGCGCGTGAGGCCGAGGTTACCGACACCGGTGCGCCCGTTTCCGTGCCGGTCGGCGAGATGTCGCTCGGCCGCCTCTTTAATGTGATTGGCGAGCCAATAGACGGCAAGCTGCTTGCGGCCGGCGTGCCGCGCTTGCCCATCCATCGTGACCCGCCCCCTTTTAAAGAACAGCGCACCAAGGCTGAGGTGTTTGAAACCGGCATTAAATCAATCGACCTGCTTGCGCCGTTTATCCGCGGCGGCAAAGTGGGTCTTTTTGGCGGTGCAGGCGTCGGTAAAACCGTGCTCATGCAGGAGCTCATCCACAACATTGCCAAAGAACACGGCGGCTACTCGGTGTTTGCCGGCGTCGGCGAGCGCGTGCGCGAGGGTAACGACTTGTATCACGAAATGTCGGAGAGCGGCGTCATCGACAAAATGGCGCTCGTGTTTGGCCAGATGAATGAGGTGCCCGGTGCCCGCGCCCGCGTGGGCCTTTCGGGCCTCACCATGGCCGAGTACTTCCGCGACGAGATGGGCAAAGATGTTTTGCTTTTTATCGACAACATCTTCCGCTTTGTGCAGGCGGGCTCCGAGGTGTCATCACTGCTCGGCCGCGTGCCATCGGCGGTGGGCTACCAGCCGACGCTTGCCGAGGAGATGGGGCAGCTCCAAGAGCGCATTGCATCAACTAAAAAAGGCTCCATCACCTCGGTGCAGGCCATTTACGTGCCGGCCGATGACCTTACCGACCCGGCACCTGCAACCACTTTTGCCCACCTCGACTCAACTATCGTGCTCACGCGCAGCTTGGCGAGCCTCGGCATCTTCCCGGCAGTTGACCCGCTCGAGAGCAACTCGACCGCGCTTACACCCGACATTGTAGGCGAGGAGCACTACCAAGTGGCGCTCGAGACAAAGCAGGTGTTGCAGCGTTATAAAGACTTGCAGGACATCATCGCGATTCTCGGCATCGAAGAATTATCCGACGATGATAAAACAATCGTGTACCGCGCGCGCAAGATACAGCGCTTCCTCAGCCAGCCCGTGCACGTGGCCGAGGTCTTCTCTGGCATCCCCGGCGTGTATGTGCCGGTCGCGGAGACTATCCGCTCCTTCCGCGAAATATTAGACGGCAAGCATGACGACAAACCCGAGAGCGCTTTTTACATGAAGGGCGGCATCGATACGGTAAAGGCAGATGATAAATAAATGCATGTCGTAATTGCAAAAGTAGACGAAGTTTTTTTTGACGGCGAAGCCGCCTCGATGACGCTGCCCGGCGCGGAGGGCGAGCTTACGGTGCTTGGCGAGCACGAGCCGCTCATCACCACCCTTAAAGAGGGAGTGATCATCGTGCGCGTGGGCGACGAGCAGCCTGAGCAAACCTTTCACATCCTTGGCGGCGTGCTCGAGGTCCGCCGAGACGGTGCAACCGTAATTTTGTAAAATATTCAAAGCCAAGGGCCCGTAGCTCACTTGGTAGAGCGCTTCCATGGCATGGAAGAGGTAAGGGGTTCGATCCCCCTCGGGTCCACAAAATTAAGGAGCAACACGACTATAATTTTGATTGCATGCTAAAACTCATGCTACAATTTTTGTATGCTCTTTAGTGCGGATCTGGCAAATCTTATTTTTTACTGCGCGCAGCAGCTTGGCGTCACGCTCGGCGTAGGCGCCGAGACCATTATGCTTGCCGCGTATTTCATCTCAATGCGCGACGGAGTGCTGGATGAAAAGGAGACGCAATACGCGCGGGCGATAAAAAGAGTCATGAGCGTCGCGCTCGTGCTGATAGTCCTCTCCGGCATCGGCATTACCGTGCTACATACCATGGCGGGGCAGGGCGCCATTATTCTTACCCCCGCTTTTCTTTTTAAATGGCTGCTTATCGTGCTAATTATCGCGCTAACGCTGCTGCGCAAAGCATTTCCTGCTACCAGCATGGTCGAGGGAGTCATAGGTGGCACATGGTACACACTTTTTTTGGTGCATATCTTAGCTCCGGCAACCGGTTGGATTAATCTCGGCATCCTGTATGCCGTGTGGTTGGTTGGTTTTGTTATCTGCTGGGAGACATTAGTAGTGCTGCGGCGCGATAAAAAAGTAAAACCGGCCTTCAAGCTCAAGCTGCCGGTGTTGGCTATAAAAAAAGCAGCGCCGCTAGCAAAACCTCCCGTACCTATACCCGTAGCGCCTATAATTGAAACAAAGCCGACTATTGTGTTAGGTCCCGACCTCCCTCACGTTACTTCCATACCTATACCTCCACCACCTCCGAGTGTGCCCTTGTCCTCCAGCATAAGTAAGGGCACACTTACGCCAGTCTCTGGCGCAGTGCCCTTAGGCACGGTTCCTCCATCGCCGTCACACAAAGTAACCGACACGCCTTTCCTCCCGGCAGTGCCGTCGCTCCAGCCGATACCGGTGATTCCGGAAGCAGCATTATCGGCACCTCTTATTGCAACGCCTGTAAGCGCATCACCTTTGCCCGATGGCATAAGTGTTCCCTTAACCACACCGCCGGGAGGAACCTCAGCCGGAGCGCCCGAGCAAAACCCCGGACTCTCGGCCTTCAATGTAATGCCAAAAAAACCGGCAGATATAAACGGGTCCAAATAATATGGGGGTTTTTAGCGATCATCGAAAAAAGAAGATAACTATTTTGCTCGGCCATCCCGACTCGGGCGAGACGCTCTCCGGCGAGCTCGCAACCATATACGAAGCCGCCGCAAAAAAGGCAGGGCACGAGGTGCAGCTTTTTAAGCTGGGTGATATGCAGTTTGACCCTATCCTCCACCAAGGTTACAAAACTATCCAAGAACTCGAGCCGGATTTAAAAAAGTTGCAGGAGGCAATCAAGTGGGCCGACCATTTCGTTATTTTTTACCCCAACTGGTGGTGCACGATGCCGGCCTTGCTCAAGGGCATGTTTGACAGGATGTGGCTGCCGGGCTTTTGCTTTAACATGCTCAAACATAAAGACGGTACGCCGGCTCTGGGCTGGATAAAACGGATGAAGGGCAAGACGGCCCGCGTGTTTGTGCTCTCGGGCACGCACCCGCTTGCAATTATGCTGCTCTTTGGCGACTACACCAACGAAATTAAAAAAGGTATCTTGTGGTTTGCAGGATTTAAAGTGAAAGTGTCAAAGTTCGGTCCCACCGACCATTCTCCGGAGTGGAAGAAAAACGAGTGGCGCCGCAAAGTACAGCGTTTAGCGCAATTGGCTGAATAATCAAAAAAGTTATATAGTGCAAGGCAATGGCATTATCGGTAGGTATCGTGGGGCTACCCAATGTGGGCAAGTCGACTCTTTTTCAAGCTCTTACAAAAAAGAGCGTTTTAATTGCCAACTATCCGTTTGCAACTATCGATCCTTCCGTGGGCGTGGTGGCGGTGCCCGACGAGCGGCTCGATATGCTTGCCGCATTTTCGAGCAGTGCAAAAAAGGTCCCTGCGGCGATCGAGTTTGTCGACATTGCAGGCTTGGTTAAGGGCGCAAGCGAGGGCGAGGGGCTCGGCAACCAGTTTCTCTCCCATATCCGCGAGGTGGATGCCATCGCTCACGTGGTGCGCCTTTTTGATAATCCAAATATTATGCATGTTGATGCCGTGGTCGACCCTTTGC
>DATCEW010000076.1:0-2291 GCA_036509865.1 Minisyncoccota bacterium | reverse complement strand
TTAAAGGTTCTTCATTCACATCCCCGCTTCCAGGACTCGTGTAGATCCGAAAGTTATTCCATGCTGGTCCCAAGCTGAGGAAATGAGCGATTAATCCCTTATTACCATTAAGGACGGTGAAATCAGAAATTTCGTATTTCTCTGCTGGAACAAAGAACGCCTCAGGATCTTGAACTTCAGCTTCCTTGAGTAACCTTTTTGCTTCTGGCTCATCATCAGCAGCAATGCAGATACACGAGGGTTTCCAATCTACCTCACGAGGCACAAACCAAAATAACTTCATCGTGACATCCTCCATCAACTCCCACAGTGAGTAAACACTGCGGGAGTTCTTTAGTCAATCAACTTTTATTTACCGGATCTCGTACTGGATAGTCACGTCGTCGGTAATGGTGTTTTGGCCGGTTGAGATAACGGGGCTCGGGGTGCTTGCAGATGAGCCGGCCGCCATGCTGTAGACCATCGGCACCACGCCGCGGCCGTTAGTATTTTCAGTAAACGAAATGACGCGCACCAACGAGACGCCGAGTGCTTTCGCGAGCGCGTCGGCTTTTGTTTTTGCATCGGCAATAGCTTTATCGCGAGCTTGCGCTTGCACTACGTCCGGCTGGTCGATGGTAAAGGTAAGCCCGCTTACCTCCGTGGCGCCCTTGCTGCCAACGCCCGCAAGCAGGTCGCCCGCTTTGCTGGTGTCGCGCACCTTCACGCTCGTTGATTGGCTCACTTCATAGCCCTTTAAAACTTGCTTGCCCGACGGGCAGTAAACAACGGCACCCGAGGACGCTCCAGAAGAAACTGACGAACCGCTGGAGGAGCTTGGTGCGTTTACCGGCATCGGCTGCGGGCACACGGCATTTTGGTACTCATATTGCGGAGACACCGAGTAGCCGCTTGTTTGAATATCGGCATCGGCAACGCCGGCACTCTTGAGGTATGTCGTGATTGCGTTTGCCACCGTAGCCGCCTGCGCCTGCGCATCGGCGACGGTTGCTTTGTCGGCTACGACCGAGAAGTTAAACGTGGCGATGTTTGGCACCGCGAGCACCTCGCCGTGACCCGAGACGCTTATGGTATTGGTGGCGGTAATCCCCGCACCGACGTAGCGCAAGCTCTCGAGCGCTGAGACAGTCTCAACAATCAAAAACAGGGCAAGCATCAAGATTGTAAAACCCACTATCTTGCGCAACTTTCCTCCAGTTGATCCTTCAAATAGGTTTTCCATTATATTTTTAGATTAGCGGGTAAAAGATGAATAAAGCATGAGCAATAAATAATTATTGTGCGGCTTTAATAGCCGCCATTATCTGAGCATACGGCAACGCGCCCGAGAGCGGTGTTTGTTTGCCGGTTTTGGTATTAATAATGATTGTAAAGGGCGTACCGTTGCCGCCGCTATTTTCCGCATCGGCAGTCTCGGCTTGGATTTTGCTGGCATACTTGTGCGTGCTGACGCACGAGTTGTAGGTGGCCATGTTGACGCCGAGCTTTTGCGCCTCTGCGCTAAAAAATGCCGGGCCAATACTGCTTTGGTTTGCAAAATCATCATCAGCAAACGTCCAAAACGCATCATTGCCCTTTTGCTCGGCGATGCACTCGGCGGCATCCGCAGCCGGCATGGCATTGGGGTGTATTTGGTAGAGCGGGAACTCGCGCATCACCCACGCCACCTGGCCATTGCTTTGCTGCACAATCTGCTTAATCGATGGGTAGATCATCTGGCAGTACGGACACTGGAAGTCGGAGTACTCAACGAGCACGATGGGTGCGCTCGGCGAGCCGATGATATGGTCGCTCGCGGATGGCATCGCGACATGAGCGCTCGCGGCGGCATCCGGCGCTGCCGCTACCGCAGCCGCCACCGGCGCCGAGTGCTGGTTGGCAAAGATAATCGCTCCGGCGATAATCACGCCAGCGATAATGATAGAGACCGAGGGAGTAAGCTCAATAGAGGGAAGCTTGCGATGTTTTTTTTCTTCAGGCATGGGCTCATACTACCATACCTCTTTAGCATACTCACACCAGTGCTGCAGGCAAAAACTCTCTAAATGTCTCGCTGAGCTCCTTGATGCCGATGGGTTTCGTGAGATGCGTGGTAAATCCGGCATCGAGGGCTTTTTGCTTATCTTCTGAAAGACCGTATCCGGTGAGCGCAACAATGGGTACCGTAACGCCGCGCGTACGCAATGCCTGGACAACCTTGTACCCGTCCATGTGCGGCATGCCGATGTCGAGCAGGATGATGTCAAAATCTGAAATCCCTTCGTATGCGAGGGCGTCTTTACCAGAGTAGA
>DATCEW010000075.1:0-2273 GCA_036509865.1 Minisyncoccota bacterium | reverse complement strand
GTGGCTGCCGCGCGCGGCTTGGATACTTTTATATATGACGTTGCTCAAACCTCCGAGACGCTGCCGCCAACGCAGTACGAGGAGCTTGCCTATCTGCAAAAACTTGGATTTAAAGTCAATCCGCACTTTGTGCTCGTACCCTCGATAGAGGGCGCGATAGCCTATTGGGAAAAATGGAAGACAAAAAATAAAACCCAGGGCTATTGGATAGACGGCGTGGTGGTTAAAGTAAATGAGCACTCTTTGCAAGAGCGCCTCGGCTACACCGGCAAGGCGCCGCGCTTTGCTATTGCTTGTAAGTTTCCCGCCGAGCAAGTGACCACGGTGCTGGAGGATATTGTTTTGCAGATAGGGCGCACGGGCGTGCTCACGCCTGTCGCGCATTTGCGGCCGGTCTTGGTTGCGGGCTCCACAGTGTCGCGCGCCACTTTGCACAATGAGGATGAGATAAAGCGACTTGGTGTCCGCGTGGGCGACACCGTGATACTCCAAAAAGCCGGCGACGTGATACCCGACATCGTGCAAGTGCTCGCCGAGCTGCGTCCTAAAAACTCCAAACCCTACCGATGGCCGACTCGCGTAGCCGAGTGCGGTGGCGACGGCTCAATCGAGCGCGTGCCCGGCCAAGCGGCCTGGCGCTGTGTGTTTAAAAACTCTTTTGCGCAGGAGCGCCGCAAGCTCAGGCACTTTGCAAGCAAGGGCGCGCTCAATATAGAGGGCTTGGGCCCGAGCACGGTAGATGCGCTCCTCGAGCGGGGGCTCGTACAGCATTTTGACGACTTTTTTACGCTCACCGAGGGCGACCTGCTCACGCTTGAGGGCTTTGCCGAAATAAGCGCAAAAAAATTAATTGATTCAATACAAAAAACTGCCAAAGAGGTAACGCTTGCCCGGCTTGTTACCGGCCTCTCGATACCGCAAGTGGGGGAGGAGACGGCTATCTTATTGGCGCAGCATTTTAAAACAGCAGCTGCTATTGCAGCGGCAAACATCGAGGAGTTTGAAGCGATAAAAGGCATCGGCGAGGTGGTCGGCCGCTCCATATATGAGTGGTTTCACTTGGCGGAAAATAAAAAATTAATCGAGCGGCTTAAAAAAGCATTACATATTGAAAATACGGACTTCGAGTCAAGGACTACGCTTGCTAAAAAACTGCTGGCCGGCAAAACATTTGTACTGACCGGCACGATGGAGAGTGTAAACCGCGACGAAGCCAAAGCAAAAATCCGCGCGCAAGGCGGAGATGTCTCTTCATCAGTCTCCAAAAATACGTTTGCCGTGGTTGCAGGCCAAGACCCCGGCTCAAAGTTAGATAAGGCTGAAGAACTCGGTGTGCAGGTGCTTACCGAAGCGCAGTTTTTGCGCCTGCTGTCATAAGGCCACAATTTGTTATAGTATCTTTACATGATTTCAAAGGAGGAGGTGGAGGGGTTGGCTGCTTTGGCCCGGCTTGATTTGAGCTCGGGTGAGGTTGTGAGCTTACAACAAGATATCTCAAACATACTCGACTATGTCGAGACAATCTCTACTGCCCCGATGCCGGATGGCGAAGCACTCCGGCGCGGGCAAGAAAAAATAGAAGCACCGCTCTTGCGCAACATACTGCGTGCCGACGCGCTGCGTGAGAAGGGAGATGCTATGGCAGGGAAGGAGCAAAAAATTAAAGAAGCATTCCCCAAGCGCGAGGGCGATTACAATGTCGTGCGCAAAATAATCCAGAAAGATGAGTGACACGGACGGTGCATCATAGTGAAAATAAAATTTAAAAATGACTAACGATTTAGCATCACTTTCAATAGCAGAAGCAGCACAAAAACTCGCGGCAAAAGAAATTACCGCGGTAGATCTGGCGCGCGCGTGCCTCGCCAACATCGATGCGCGCAACGGCTCGCTCAACGCCTACCTCGAAGTGTTTGATGATGTACTGGCGCAAGCCGAGGCTGCCGATGTGCGTCGTGCTCAAAATAAAAAAGACGGCAAAGAAAGCCACGCGTTGCTTGGCATCCCGCTTGCGATCAAAGATAATATTTTAATAGAGAGTAGGGTGGCGAGCGCCGCAAGCAAGATGCTTGAGCAGTATACGGCAACCTACGATGCTACCGTTATTAAAAAATTAAAAGAGGCGGGCGCGGTCTTTATCGGCCGCACCAACATGGATGAGTTTGCCATGGGCGGCTCGACCGAAAACTCGGCGTTTGGTGTTACTAAAAATCCGCATGATGAGTCGCGCGTACCTGGCGGCTCATCCGGCGGCTCTGCCGCAGCAGTCGCTG
>DATCEW010000074.1:0-6949 GCA_036509865.1 Minisyncoccota bacterium | reverse complement strand
GCCGCGTATATCCAAAACAATAATCCCGGCGCGGGAGCAAAAAATGTTGCGTACTCCTTCCAGCTTTTTGATGCCAACAATAGCCTGGTTATCGAGCGCGACGGAGTCGCCAACTTGCCGCCGGTGCAAACTATCCCGATTATCGAGCCAAACATCGTGGTAAATAACCGCACCGTAACGCATGTGCAATTTGCGTTTTCGCAAACGCCTCCTGCCGTGTGGAGCAGAGTTTTGGCGGGCAGCATACCGACGCTCGGCATAACGCAGCAAAATCTAAACGCCGGTGCCTCGCGCCTCAGCGCTGTTGTCGTCAATAACACCTTGCACGATGCCTCACAAGTAACCATAGCGGCAGTCCTTTTTGACGGCCAAGGAGTCGCGCGCGCCGCAAGCAAAAGTTTGCTTGCCACGCTGCCGGCACAATCCTCCATGCCGGTTGTCTTTACGTGGAGGGGGGGAGTGCCCAACATCGTCCGTGCCGAGATAACCGTGCTCCCATCGTTTTAATGCATCTCAAAGAAAAAATTGACCCCTTTATCTCTCACCAAGAAAAAAAGCCACATCGATTGGATAGCGCTCAGTGCGGCGCTTACGCTCTCTGCGCTCGGGCTCCTTACGATGAACTCGTTTACGAGCCCCAATCCCTTTTTTGCAAAACAACTGCTGTGGATAGTGCTCTCGGTCCTGGTTTTTTTTGGAGCAAGCGCCGTCGATTGGCGTTTTTTGCGCCGCCCCGCGGTTGCCGCAAGCTTGTTTGGTGCGCTTATCGTGCCGCTGCTTGTGCTCATTGTGCTCGGGCATGCGGTCAAGGGTGCTAAAAGCTGGTTTACGTTTGGGAGCCTCGGCTTCGAGCCGGTCGAGTTTGTAAAGCTCGCGCTCATTATTGCGCTTGCCAAATACTTTTCCCGCCGCCATACCGAGATACGCAACATACGGCACGTGTTTGTCTCCGGCGCCTACGCGGCAATCGTGTTTGTGTTGGTGGCGCTTCAGCCCGACTTTGGCGGCGCCATCATCATCTTTCTTATCTGGCTTGGCATGGTGCTCGTCTCCGGCATTTCGCGCAAACATCTGGGAGCAGTGCTCGGCATAGGTATTGTTGTTTTTGCGGGCTTGTGGTTTTTTGGTTTCCACGATTATCAAAAGCAGCGCATCATGACCTTTATCAACCCCACGGGCGATATCCGCGGCGCAGGCTATAACGCTTATCAAGCCATGATAGCGGTTGGCTCGGGGCAGCTCCTCGGCAAAGGCATAGGATACGGCACGCAGTCGAGGCTGCGTTTTTTGCCCGAGTATCAAACCGACTTTATCTTTGCAGCTTTTGCCGAAGAGTGGGGATTTGTCGGCATCCTTTTAGTATGTGCGCTCTACGGAGTTATTTTTTGGTGCATTGGGAGAGCGGCCGTGCGCGGTGCCAGCAACTTTGAGACGCTCTTTGCACTCGGCGTCCTCTTTTATTTTTTTGCGCACTTTATTTTGCATGTCGGCATCAACCTCGGCGTGTTGCCCGTTACCGGCACCACCATACCGTTTATGAGCTACGGCGGCTCGCATCTCCTCGCCGAGTTTTTGGCGCTTGGGATGCTCTCGGGCATGGGTGCGTACTCGCGCGCCACTCACCCCGACGCGCTCAACCGCGAGCTCGAGGGCGGCTACGATTTGTAGACAGCGATTGTTTTGGCGAGCATCCGCTCCAGCGAGAATTCGCTCATGTCGGGCGCGTCGATGATTTCGGCGATGCCGCCTACCGTGCGGTCGGCAACAATGGGAAGGCCGACTGCTTTTGCTTCGAGGAGCACGTAGGGCAAACCCTCTTTAAGAGAGGGAAGTGCAAATCGGTCAAAGCCTTTAAGCACCATCAATGGCTCCACAAATCCAAACAAAATTACACGTTTATCAAGTTTATACTCTTCAATTTTTTTCTGTAAAAATAATCGATTTTCACCGGCGCCACCGATAGCAACATACATATTTGGATCATTTTTTGCTTCTTCTATCAATACAATTTGGTTCTTATTTTTGTTAAGTTCACCAATGGTGCCGGTAATGTGTACCCCTACAGGGAAAAAGTCGCGAACATAATTTCCCGATTGGAGATGAAGAGGAAAATTCAAATCAATACCGTTATAAATGCGCACTACTTTATGCTCGACAAAAGGCATACGTTTTGTAGTTGCTAAGTCATAGTTGGACACGACAATAACTTTGGTAGCTAAAAGGGCCGTGAGCCATGAAAGCAAATAAATAACACCGCGGGCTAAAATGTTTCTATTTTCTAAAAAAGGCCAGCCGTGCGCGGTAAAGATGATTGTTTTAGCACCTGCCATGCGTGCGGCAAGTGCCCCTATGCCCCCTGCTTTCGATGAATTGAGATGCACTACATCCGGCTTTTCTATTTTAAAAATCTGGCGCAACTCTCTAAACGCGCGCAATTCCTGTATCAGAGAAATGTTGCGCATAAACGATTGTATAAAAATAGTGCGTATACCGGCCTCTTGCAGCTTCAGCGCTAGGAGGCCCTTTTTCCCGTCCTTACTGCCGTCGCCGCCAAAGGCAACTGCAACCTCAAACTCCTCTTTTGGCAAGTGTGTGGCCAGGTCAAATACATAGCGCTGGGCGCCGCCCCAGTTGGATTTGGTAATGATATATATGATTTTTTTGCGCATATAACATATAACTCGATAAATCGAGGTGACTTTTCTTTTTGGGGGAGTGTTGTACTATAGTATCAAATTACATGAAGACTGCACTGCGCCCCCGGACACTGGTACTCTTTCTGGGTGATGTTTTTTTCTTCGCTTTTTCTTTGTGGGTAACACTTGCGGTGCGCATGTTGGCGTTGCCTCACGAGGCGCTCTTGGCCGACTATGCAGCGCCGTTTGCGTTTTTGTTTTTGGTATGGGTGCTCGTATATTTTATCGCGGGGCTCTACGAGAGCCGCTCTATTATCTTTGAGCGCCGCGCGCTTTCTTCAACGCTTCTTACTGCACAAATTGTTAACGTCGGTATCGCGGCACTTTTTTTCTTTCTCGTGCCGGAATTTGGCATTGCACCTAAAACAATCCTTCTCATTTATTTAGTGATCTCATTTTTATTTGTTCTTACGTGGCGCGTCTTTTTCTTTCCGTGGCTTGGTTTGCAAAAAAGTGAAGCTGCATTGGCGGTTGGGGCAGGTGTCGAGATAGAAGAGCTTGTGCATGCAATTGAGCACGCACATCATGCTCCTGCCCGCATTGTTGCTGTCTTGGGCCCAGAGGGGGTACTCACAGAGGCAATCAGGCGCAGTGTAACTCTGCATCATGTGCGGTTTATCATTGCCGACTTTAGCGACGACCGCGTTGCGTCCGCGTTCCCCGAGCTATATACCTTTCTTGCAAGCGGTATCCGGTTTGTCGATGCACTCGAGTTGCATGAAGAGGTGTTTGGTCGCGTGTCGCTCTCGCAGATTAATGAGCGCTGGCTGGTGCATAACGTATCGCGTTACTCGCACGTACTGTATGATCTCTTAAAGCGAGTCATTGATATTATAATTGCGTTGCCGGCGGCGCTTCTCTCGCTTTTTTTCTACCCGTTTATTATTGTTGCAATCAAAATCCAAGATGGCGGGCCAATTTTTTATAAACAAATGCGCACTGGGCAAAACAATGTTCCGTTTGCGATAGTCAAATTTAGAAGCATGACCGGCATGGACCAAGGTACCGAGGTACTCAAAAGCAAACTTACCGTAACATCGTTTGGCAAACTCTTGCGCGCGAGTCGCCTCGATGAACTGCCGCAACTGTGGAGCGTTTTGCGGGGCGACATGTCGCTTATCGGCCCGCGTCCTGAGATCCCCGCGATGGTCGCCGAGTATGAGCGAGCCATTCCTTATTATGGTGTGCGGCATCTGGTAAAGCCGGGGCTCTCGGGCTGGGCACAGTTGTATCATGACAATCATCCGCATCATGGCATGGAGACAGAGGCGACCCGCGAAAAACTTTCCTACGACCTTTATTACCTCAAGCATCGCTCGTTGGTGCTCGACCTCACTATCGCGCTTAAAACAATTAAGAAACTTCTCACCCGCAGCGGCGTTTAATATTAGTAATGGAAAAACAAAAAGTAGTCGTAACCGGCGGGGCGGGATTTATCGGGTCGCACCTTGTCGAAGAGGGCATTGCTGAGCTTAAGGCGCTGGCTAATTTGCCATAACTATACTAAAACTAATAGGTGATAATCGACGGCAAAAAAATAGCCGAGGAGATTGTTGAAGGGCTGCTCGCCGAGCGCTCCGCGCTTCCGCCGGTTTTGCGGCTCGGCGTTTTGATGGGCAAAGAGGACGCCGCCTCGGCCTCGTTTGTAAAAATAAAGGAGCGCGTGGCCAGCCAACTCCGCGTGTTGGTGGTGCGCGAGATGCTTAGCGAGTCTGCTACCACGGCAGATGCACTTGGTGCTCTCTCGCGCCTCGCCAAAATCTGCGAGGGCATCATCGTGCAGCTGCCTCTGCCCATGCCTATTGATAGCGAAGAAATCCTTAAAGCAATCCCGCAAGGCAAAGATGTTGATGCTATCAATCCGGACACTCAAGAGTCTTTAGTGTTGGCACCGGTGGCCGGCGCTATGGCAGAGATTTTTGAGTGCTACAACATCAATGGCCGACAAAAAAAAGCGGTGGTGGTGGGCGCGGGGCGGTTGGTGGGTGCGCCCGCGGCAAAGTTACTTGCAGATATTGGCGCACAAGTGTCGGTAGTAACACAAACCGACGGCTCTTTGCAAGAACTTAAAGATGCCGACTTGGTCGTGCTTGGTGCAGGCAGTCAATGGCTCGTCAAACCCGAGATGCTCAAGGAGGGGGTTGTATTACTAGATGCCGGTACGAGCGAGCAGGGAGGCAAGCTTGCCGGCGATGCCGACCCGCGTTGCGCCGAGGTGGCAAGCGTGTTTACCCCGGTGCCGGGCGGCATCGGCCCGATAGCGGTTGCGATGATCTTTAAAAATTTGTATACGCTCGTCAGGAAAAACACCCGAAGCTAGCCGGGCGTTTTTACCTGAGAGGAGTTTGGACTAATTACCCTCAACCAGCTTAAAGGGGACAGAGGCTCCGTTAACGGTAACGCTGTCGATGGTCGGGACAGTCGCGGAGTTTTTAAGCGCGACTCCTGTTGTAAATGGTATCGTGCTTATTGCAGCGACAGGGCAGGTGCCGGCGTTAGTGTCGGTGATCTTCAGCGTAAAGTGCGATGAGCCGCTCGCGGCCGGCGCCATGCCGACTGAAAGTCTATCGCAATTGGAAAATGCCGGCACAGTACCGCTGTAATTATTGACTTTGCCTATAGTGGCTCCCTTGATGGGTGGCGGATTGCCCAGCGTGTGATGTATCACGATAGGGTTTGCAGCCGAGTATGAAAATACCGGAGAAGTCTGAGCCGACGTGGGGAGGCTTGAAGGAGCCCCTCCATTAGATGCCTGCCAATACCAAACGGCCGCGGCTACAAACAACACTAAAATAATAAGCGCTATGACCGTATCTCTTTTTGCAGTTTCCATAATATCTATAGTGTACTGTACTTGTGTTAAAAACACTTTATTTTATCCACATAGGCGCATGGCAGGCCACTGATGCATGAATGCGAGTGCTATAGTTACGGGGATGATTACACAACCTGTGCACCCTGTTTTTATTTTTCTGCGCAACGTACTTTTTTTGGGGGCTCTAGTGCTCGGGCTCTCTGTCTCGCTGTTTGTGGGAGCATCCTCCGCCCGTGCACAGGATATCTCGGCAGATTATGGTAACAGCTATCCATGGCCGGCCAAATGCACTCTCAACAACGGCTACGGGTCTTCGCCGTATTGCCCAAGTACTCTGCCTTATAACCTTGGCGGCTTTCGCGCTGTTTCAAGTGACGGCACGCAGGTGGTTACCCAGCACGTACTCGTCAGCAGTATCCCGCAAATACAGGATGGTGCCTACAATGATCGCGTAGGGACTATAGGAGGCGCGCCCACTCTCTCTACTTTGTATCAATTCGTTACCAACAATCTTGGCGGTGTTTTTTTCCCGGTGGTGCCTGAGTTAATGGATAGTTCCTCCGTTGTTTCAACTGACGCCGGAAGCGCTACATCTATCACCTTAAATCAAGGCCAAAGCGTGACGCTTTCGTGGGACTTACAGCCGTACATCGAGGCTGCCACCATTGTAAAGATGCCGAGCGGAAGTTGGATTGATCAGGCAGTATGCTCTGTCATCGGCGGTAATACCTGTTCCAGCGGTTATCAGTCAATTGGCAGCCCTCAGCCTCAGCCGTTGCGCTCGAGTTCAGTCGTAGATGAGGCGGGGCCTGACGGATTTGGATCCACCTATTTTACTATGTCGCGGGCTCAAACATCAGGAAGCGGTTTTACCAGCGCTCCCAGCAACATAGGCAGCGTTGTCGTGACGCCACCGGTGGGCACCACCAACTACACGCTGTCTGTCCCTATTCAATGGTCTATTAATAACCCCGCTTATAGTGCGTACCTAAACAAGTATCCGGACGAAATTTTTTATGTGGATTCAATCAACGATGGAGACAACGGGTCGTATCTCGATAATAATTGGTATGGCAACACTGATTACAGCTCGCCGTCAGATGTACCATCGGGCTATGTCTGCCAGTCTCCCACGGACACCGGTGCTTCCAACCCAAGCACGGGTAATGGACAATGGTCTGAAACATGCAGCTATGACTTTGCCTCCGACCCAAACACCCCTTCTGAGTTGTCTACCATATCTAAAACTATTACCTTCTCTATTCCGATTACAGTCACCCACGCCCTCACCCCCTCTCCATCCCTCATCTTTGCCGCCAACCCTATCACCACCGGCCAGAGCACCACAGCCACTTGGTCGGTAACCGACGCAGCTTCCTGCAAGGTGTACAATGCTGATCCAAACAATCCGGTCGCGAGTCCTTACTATACCGACAGC
>DATCEW010000073.1:0-18533 GCA_036509865.1 Minisyncoccota bacterium | reverse complement strand
TACCCACTCTCCACGGGGAATATCCCAAGCCTTTAAAAAGATACCTCGATGGTACTTGCCCGATATGTGCCCTATATGGTGAGGAAGCCCGTCCTGCTCGATGACCTTCCAGTCGCGCGAGTGCGCAAGTCCTATCTCCTCTACATTAATTGCTAGCACTTCTTTTCTCTCCCTAAACCAATTTTCAATATCCATGTCCTAAAAATTAGTCCTTGAGTAGATATTCCTTAAGATCGTTGTCAAAACTGTGTACTGGTGCCCATCCAAGATCTTCTTTGATGCGCGACGCATCCATTTGATATTTTTTGTCCATGCCCGGGCGATGCTCATCGAACGTCTCCATCTTCTTGCCCGTCACTTTTTCGGCGCGTTCAATAAGTTCATACACGGTAAGTCCATCGTTGAAAGTTATATTGTAAGGACGGTCACCTTTAAGAAGAAGGAGCTCTACCACAGGAGGGAGATGTTTTACATAAATATATTCCCGATACCCCGCTCCTTTATTATGCAATGGGATAGGCTCACCGGTTTTGAGCGAGTGTTTAATGAGCGGCATTATTTTGCGCGTATCTTGGCGCGGCCCAAACACATTGCAAAAACGTGTCTCAACTGTTTTGTCGTGGAGCTCTGGGTAAGTGTTATCAAATGCATAGCGCATGAGCGACCCAACTGCTTTTGAACATGAATAGGGATTTTTGGGGAAAATTATTTCAGACTCGGTCTTTGGATGTGCGCATTCGCCATAAATTTCATCGGTCGACACATACATAAACTTCTTTAGTGATGGCAGTTCGCGCGCAACCTGGAACATATTTAGATTTCCCGTAATATTTTCCTCCAATGTCCGATACGGCTCTTTGATAGAGTAGTCGACATCGCTTATAGCCGCGGCGTGGATGAGATAGTCGGGAGCCTCCTCCTTAATAACATCCATAACCTTGCGGTCGCACACGCTCATTTTGTAATACTTAAACGAGCCGTCGATGATCTCCGGGTGGCTCCCCGCCGACTCGTTGTCGATGACGACCACCTCCCACCCCTTTTGCACAAAGTACTCCGTGACGTGGGAAAAGATAAAGCCCAGGCCTCCGGTGATGAGCAATTTTGGTTTATCCATTGTAAGCAGTGTATCTAAATAAGCGAAGTAATCAAGGTCTATAACGCCTCCGCTGCTATAAAGGTTTCCTGCAGGCTATAAAAAGACCCGAGGTAAGGAGGATGTCGACTTTGCTGCCGCGCTTGATGTCGCCGTACTGCACCTTGAGCAGAGGGCTCAGCGTATTGAAAAAAAGTGCGAGCACGTAGAGCAATGCTTTGGTTGCTTTGCCGCCACGCAGCGTGGTTTGAAACATGATGCGCTGCAGCAATACGGCGATGGTACCAAAAGGGTCTGCCTCCGCCTCTATCTCAAGTATCTCCCACTGGCTAAACAGCAAGCGCAGACCGTAGGGAGTAAAGCGCCAATAATCTCCCGGTGCATCATGGACAGGAAATATAAACCGCGTAGTAAGCACCAAAAGGCCGCCGGGTTTGAGCACGCGCCACATCTCGCCCACCGCTTGGGGAGGATTTTGCAAATGCTCAAAGACCTCGGAGCACACCACCACCTCAAAATGCGCGGCGCCAAAAGGCAGCGCATGCGCGTCGCCGACGATATCGGGATTGCGCGCCGGGTCGATGTCCAGCGTTACTCGGTTGGGGAACAACTCTTTATGGTCGTTGCCTCCCGCGCCGATATCAAGCGTCGATGCATCGCTTGCATACTTTTTAAGAAAATCTGTAATGTGGCCGCGGGTAAATTTACGCATGGTGGAGTCCTTTATACCCGGCAAGTTCTTTTGTTTTCATGTGAAGCTCTGACTAAATTATAGGTTGCCCTTTGCGGCCATTATATAGACGATAGAGCCGATATCCGAAGCATTCGGGATTTCTCCCCATAGAAAATCAAACAGCTTGAGCGGTGCAAAAAGAAACATAAAAAAAATGGACCAAGCGTGGTACAAAACATATGATCCGAAAGAAAGAGGTAAAGCGCAAAAATGCATCAACATCGCCTGGAGTGCCGCAGCCGGGCCTGCACACATACCGCTTTTGGCTACAGAAAACCCTTCAAATTCCATTTTGAGACCGGGAATGCTCCATCGATGAAAATCATCCGGCGAGGCGTGGAACGGGTACACGAAGGGAACTGAAATATATATGTACCCGCCCGGCTTGAGCACTCTTTTAATTTCTTTTATGACCTCCTGCGCATTTCCCACATGCTCAAGCACTGTCTCGCAAATGACCATATCGACGGTACCGTCTTTAAACGGCAATGCGCGAGCATCCGCTACCAAATCTACTTCGCCCAAAGGATAGATGTCGACCTGTACTATCTCAGGATGTATCCGTTTGATGCCAGAGCCAAGATTGAGAACGCAGACATCTTTAAGATCCTCAGTGCCATAAAAAAATCTTACTGCTTTCTTTGCCGTGTAGTGCCGATTACAACTGAAACCCGGACTTACAAATACGTGCAGAAACTCATAAAATCCCGGAAAACGTTTAAGGAAGTTTTTTAAAATATTGATGCCTTTTTCGTTTGATACATCGTAATTGTCAACCTCTTTCTGATCGAGAGCAAAAAATTTCCCATTGAGTAGGCGCGGGGTGACGGTTAGCTTTTCTTGAAAGGCGGGGTCTGTAACGCGCATAGAGTAAGTAACGGCTTTAATTTTAGAGGAGATAAAGAATATCCGCAAGGCAGAGCGCTACTTTACTTGATATATGGCTATGCCCTCTGCATCGTATACTTTTTGCAAAAATGGAAACTGCTCAAGGTGCCACTCGGGGTTTGCCGTTTTGTCCCATAATACGTAATCAACCCGATATTGGGTGAGTTGCGTCTCAAACGGCTGCTTGAGAAATACTTTGTAGTCCGCAATAAGCGACTCGAGTTTGCTGTCAGGAAAACAGCTATATGAGCCGCATAGGTCGCGGTAGTACTCCGCACCAACAAGAAGTACGCTTATTTCATCGCGATTGGATGGTGTATATACGTAGGCGCGTACGGTATCGCTGCGAACTCCACGAAGATACAGCAGCACAAAGTAATCGTGCTCCAAGCGCAAAAAAGGCACCTGATACGCCAAGTCGGTCGGGCCCACATATACAAAGTCATTGGTATACATGGTCACGCGCGTTGCCAAATACTCATCGGTCAGCACCACCTTGCCGCCGCCTGATGCATTGAGCCACGCGAGCGCGGGCGAGTAGTTTTGATACTGGACATAGGCCGGCTCATGGGCGCGGTATGAGGAAATTTGTACACCGGCACCGTAAGCAAATAAGAAAAGTATAGACACTCCAATGAGCAGGTTTTTAAAGCGAGGCAGATATTGCTCAAGCACTGCGTAAAACAATAGTGACGATGCTATCAAAAAGAGTGGGATGTTTATATAAAAGTGGAAGTGGTGCGGTTGCACGAGCCTGCCGGTAATAACCTGCTGGTTGGAAACTAGCTCCCCCGCAATAAGGAGAAGAAACACGAACATATATTTTTGAGTGAATGCGGAGAGCACTGCTGATGCACGTCCGCGGCGCCGTTGCCACCACTCATATCCGTAGATGCATGTAAAAATAAAGAGCGGGATGAGTATTACCTTTTCGACAATAAACCGATGCGTAGGGACCGCAAAGAGAGACTCACTTGTGCTGCCATGTACGGAAGAGAGCAGCGCAAACAAAAACGGCAAAGATATGCCGATGCCTATGACCCCGGTAACAACCGCGGCAAGACAAAGTATCTTGTTGCGCGTAAGCGCGGCATACAAAAACATGACGCCAAGAAGCACGCAGGCAAATACCCAAAAAAATACATAGAGATAAGCCAAAAGCCCTAGCAATAGGGCCGAGACGCCGATAGCCCACTTTGAACGCGGATTGCGCAAAAGATACAGCAACGAGATGAATGCTCCAAAAAAGAAAAGACCGCTTACTGACGGATTAATGGGCCTGGCATAGGTCAAAAAATCGGTAAAAGGGCTCCTCAATAAAAAAGTGGCCGCCACATCATGCACGCCAGACTGAGCAAGCTCATTGCCAAGCATCACCGCCGTGCTCCCTAAAAGGGCCAATTGCTTTGTACCCGCAAGGGTATAAAAGAAAAGGTACATAAGTAAAAAGAGCGCCGCGGGAAACACCAGCTTCATCGCTATGGCGAGCTCGGCGATGCTCAAATGAAATAGGGTTTTTACTTTTGCGAGCGCAAACTCTGCTCCGTAATATTGAAATGGGTTGCCAATGTTTTGATACTCAAAAAGGTACGGGTTGCCAACAATACCTCCGCTATAGGAAATCTTATTGATGGTCGTCATATAAAAATCCTCGTCGGACGACTCGGCCATGTAGATACCGCGATACGCAGGCGTGTGCGCAAAATACACATGAGGCGCGGCATACAAGGCACCCACCATAAGCGCGAGCACAAGCGCTAACGAGTGCCCGTGTACCGTAGTGCGCAAAAAATCCAACATATTAAAGTCGCGGATCATTCAAAATACTTTTTATGATATATTTTGGCCGCCCTTTTACCTCTTCAAAAATTTTAGCGATATATTCTCCAATGATACTTATCGACAAAAGTTGAACGCCTCCCAAAAACAAAACTAAAAAGATAATGGTCTGGATCCCCCGCGCACCGGTATTTTGCGGAGATACAAAATACAACACAATATATACCAGCGTGAGCAAAAACGACGCGAGTACGATAAAAAACCCGAGATAGCTTATGAGCTCAAGCGGCTGGTATGAAAAGGAGAATATCCCCTTTTTTGCCCACCAAATGTTTTTTATTAAATTATTGTTGCTCTTGCCAAATAAGCGGTCGGGCCGCACATAGGGCACTCCCATCTGCTTAAATCCAACCCACGCCCGGAGGCCTCTGATGAAGCGGTCGCGCTCGGGCATTTGGTTTATCACATCGACCACCTTTCGATCCATGAGCGAAAAGTCGCCTGCATCGAGCGGGATGTTGAGGTAAGACAATTTTTTAAAGAGGCGATAAAATAGCGAATAAAAAAATCGGATGAGGCCCACACCCTCGCGCTTGGTCCGCACGCCATATACCACATCAAAGCCCTCCTGCCACTTGGCTACAAATTGCGGGATAAGCTCGGGCGGATCCTGGAGATCACCATCGAGCAAAATAACGGCGTCGCCGGTGGCCACATCCATGCCGCTTGAGAAGGCGTTTTGAGAGTTAAAATTGCGCGCATGATTGATGACTACGATGTGCTTGTCTCGTGCGGCAAGCTCGGCAAGGACTGCCTCCGAGTTGTCGGGGCTCGCGTCATTTACAAAGATAATCTCGTAGCTCGTGGTGATGGTTTTAAAAACATCGGTGAGGCGACGGTACATCAGCGGGATTGACTCCTCATCGCGATAACTGGTGATAATAGCCGACAGCTTTTTAGTCATCATACGCGGTTATCATAACAAGGTTTTGCGTAGCGCCATATAGAGACGGTCAGGTATATAGGAGGCTAGCCGAGCGAGCGTAGTCGATAAAAACGGCGTATATAAAGCTGCTTTGCGCGAGCCGACGAGCGTCGCAATATCACGCGCAACCCTCTCCGGGGAAGCAACGAGAAACGATGCTCCCCCATCCCACAGCGCGGTGTTGACCGGCCCTACATGGGCGACCGAGAACGCGACACCTTTAGAGCGGAAGGCGAGATCAAACCCTCGCATCGCGAGCGAGAGTGCCGCTTTGCTTGCCGGATAACCTACGCCTCTTTTATTAGGGCGCAATGCCGCTATTGAAGAAAGTGCAACAACATGACCTTTGCCGACAGAAATAAAATATGGAAGGATCGCATCTATGACGTTGAGTACGCCAAAAAAATTGACGGCAAAGTTTTTATCAAGAAGCGCCCTATCATAGTGAGGGATAAGATCATCCTTAAAAACACCGGAAGCGATGATAACGCACTCGGGCGCGAAGCCTTCTTTAATTATTTTTTCAAATGTGCTCCGTACTGCAGATGGGTCGGTGATATCGCAGTGCACCCGAGAAAGCGGGTTGTGCAGACTTATGGAAAAGACACGGTGACCACCGCTCTCCAACTGGCGCACGAGCGCTGCCCCGATGCCTCCCGATGCTCCAAAAACAACAATATTCATGAGTATTTTTTAAAGTAGTTGACGGGCTATAGCTGTGCTACTATACGATCAAGAATACATCAGACGCAATGACTAGTCATTATCAAGAGTTGGCACAAAGTGCTCGAATAAAAGTCATAAAAATGGTTTATGACTCACAAATGTCGCATATTGGGAGCAATCTCTCATGCATCGACCTGCTCGCCGTCCTTTTTGAAAAATCAGATCTCTCAAAGGACAAAATCTTATTTTCCAAAGGGTGGGCCGCCGCAGCCGCCTACTACTTTTTAGCGGAGAAAGGGATCATACCCAAAGGCGACTTGGATACCTATTGCCTGCCGGGATCAAAATTAATCGGTTTGGTAGAGCCGGGTATCCCCGGCATCCATTTTGCGGGAGGCAGTATGTGCATGGGCGTTGCGGCTGGGATAGGATTTGCGCTGGCAAAAAGATTAAACAAAGAAGACGGCACTATATACGTCCTCGAGAGCGATGGGGCCATGGATGGGGGCATCACTTGGGAGTCGGCGCTTATTGCCGCCCAGCAAAAACTTGGCAATCTCGTTGTGATACTAGATGCAAACGGCCTGCAGGCGATGGGTAAAAATGAGGATATTTTGAATCTTGAGCCGTTGGCCGACAAATGGAAGGCGTTTGGCTGGGAAGTGACTGAAATAAACGGCCACGACTATACCCAAATTGAAACTGCGCTTGCCGGTAGCCACTCGAAACCGCACATCATTATTGCCCGCACCATTAAAGGAAAAGGAGTTTCCTTTATGGAAAATGAAAATCTATACCATTATAAGAAGCTTTCTCAAGATGAGTACGAGAAGGCATTACAAGAACTCCATGGCTGATATAGTCCAAGTACCAGACTCTCGGAGAGCGTTTATTGATACGCTGTGCGAACTTGCCCAAAAGGATGACAAAATAATTTTGATAATCCCGGATGTTGGCTTTAACTATGTCGAAAAATTTAGCGCCATGTTTCCCGAGCGCTACTTTAATTTTGGCATTGCGGAGCAGGCGGTCATGATAATCGCTGCCGGTTTGGCGATTGCCGGTTTTAAACCCTATGTATACTCAATGGCAAACTTTGTCATTTTTCGGCCCTATGAGATGGTGCGCAACGCCATCTGCATGCACAATGCCGATGTAAAAATCTTAGGAGTAAAAGGCACGCAGTACAGTTTTTACGGATTCTCCCACAATTTTATACGCGAAAATGAGGACATAGAAACGCTCGAAAAGATGCCGAACATGAAAACCTACATAACCGAAACTCCGGAAGAGGTGCGGAAAATCATCCTCGAAACATACGCAACCAAAAACCCAACTTACATCCGAATTTAATTGGCGCGCGTTTTAAACGTAAAAGAATAATTTATCAAAAAGCTAAATACCGCCGCGATAAAGATGATTATTATTTGAGCAACAAGGTACCACACGTGGAAAAAATCAATGCCCATGCTCTCAAACAACATCTTGCTCAGTTGCAACAACATTGCATTGAGGCCAAGGCTCCCTAAAGCCGTAAAAGAGTAAATCATAAACTGCCGATGCGATTGGTGATGATGCTCCCTGTCGGCAAACGTCCAATATTTTTGAAGGATAAAAGTTACGGTGACCGCAATGCAAAACCCGACTACTACTCCCCACAAATAGTGGGCCTGTAATCCCAAAATAGAAACCCAAATATAGAGTATGAGCGTCTGCAGTACCGCGCCCGTGATGCCCGAGATACCGTAGCGGAATATAAGCTTTTTATTTGCGAAGAAAGACATAATAGCCGCCAACTTGTTTTGACGAAAGTTTGTTAAACGCCTTATCCAAGAGAAACCCGATATCGCACATAAAGGATAGGCGCCCCAAGGGAGTAAGCCGTGTCAATGCCTCAAGAGGACCGCGTACCGGCATAAGCTCTATTGAGGAGAACGGTTTACACATCGAGCGAATCGCATCATCGGTAAAGCGCCAGTAGTCTCCATAATAGCCTTGCTCGGCATGATAGTAATACAGAAAAGGCACGTACAAGAAGCAGTATCCGCCGGGCTTGAGCACGCGATACAACTCCATAGCCGCTTTAAGCGGATTTTCGACATGTTCAAGAACGGCATTGCATACGATAGCCGGTTGCGAGTCGTCCGGTAGCGGAAGATTCTGCACATCCCCGACTACATCAGGATGATACGTATCAACATAATCGAGCACCCGATAGAGTACACCAAGCTCTTTAATGCGCGGCATAATCCACGCATTTTTCGGCTCGATGCGGTTGTTGCGCGACGGATCTATGCGCAAACTGCCTCCAATATCGAGAAGGGTGCTCCCCTCCTCAAGCATATGCCCGATCTTCTCGCAAAAAAATATATCCCAAGGTCGTGTAAACATAGTCAGAGCGCCCGCATTATAATCATCGCGCGCTCTTGCCAAGTATACCGCTTTACCTTGGCCCATGCCGCAGCGGCCCGGCGCTCCGCGCCTGAGTCCCCAACCGCAACTCGCACCGCACGAGCCAAGCTTTGTGGGTCGTCAGGAGTAAAAAAGTATGCCTCGTCGGTGTCGAGCACCTCGCGAATACTCGGCAGGTCGGAGGCGATAATAGGCTTCCCTGCCGCCATATACGCAAAGAGCTTAAGCGGCGAAGTAAAATGCGCCGACACTTTGTCTTGGCCAGTATTAGGCAACACAAGAACATCTGCTGCAGCCAAATTGTCAGCCAATTCGCGATAGGGTCGATAGCCGAGGAAGCGTACACTCGGATACTGTCTCAGCAGCTTTTGTACTTGCTTAGGCTCGCCGCCTATGATCACTAGTTGCATCGGGGCAAAGTCTTTTGCCGCTTTAAGTAGCGTGTCGGTACCCTTCCACCCGTCGAGCCGACCGACATACATCGCGATGCGCGCATCAAGCGGCAGCCCTAACCTGCGCCGTGTGTCCTCTTGCGACTGCACTTTGGCGAACGGCGCTAAATCTATGCCGTCATGCGCGACTATTATTTTTTCTGCGGGTACTCCATGCGCCACGTAAAAGTCTTTGAGTCCTTGGGATATGGCGACTATTTTGCTTGCTCGCACGGCAAGCTCCTGCGCAGCCTTGTTCCACGCGCCAGTGTGGGTCTCCCAAATCACCGGCACAGTGGTATCCAATTGTCGTAATACTAATTCATCCCGTCCATATATAAGATCGGCTCCATGCGAACGCAGGTATTTATTTGCCGCTCGGGCAAAGGTCAGCGATTCGAACCAAAACCCCACGCTCCCCCACCCGACGGTATTCCACACCGGCAAGCGAGTGATCGTAAAAGTCTTTTCGACCCCGTAGTATGCAAAGGGGTCTTCGGATATGGTGCGGCGGTTTGTCACGACCAATTCTACTTTTGCCCCAGCAGCGGCAAAGGCCTCGCACATCTTCATAATCTGTGCGCCATGGGCCTTTTCGGTCGGGAGCCGTATATTTGCAAGATAGAGTATATTCATACGTAAGGATAGTATCCTATTTGGAGGATTGCAAAACTGCAATTATCCGCTTGAGATTGGGCAGATTTTCCGTATTCCAATTTACGTCATACCACACCGCGAGACCGAAGAGGCGCGCGAGATGGAGCCCCGGCTCGGGCAGCGATCCGTACGACTGCCGGTAGAGATTGATGTCCACAAGGTCAGTAATAAGTGTGGAGGTGGCGAGATACTCTAAAAGGTCATTGCGGACCGGGGCGAGAAACTCCGTATACGGAACGACGAGCGATTTGCCCTTTGCATGATAGAGTCTCTCCGTAATGAAGGGCTTGAACATATCGCGTATCATTTTTTTATCCCAGCCCATAAGCCGACGAAACTCGAGCGGAGCATGGAAGAGCGTCTCAGCGACCGCCGGCGTGTCGAACGGCATGACGCACTCGATACCATACCTACGGGCAAGCGAGCCGACATCGTGCCACTGCAGATAATTTTCCCACGTCGTTAAGTACATACGCACGATCGCATCATTTAACGGAAGATCCTGCACGAGCGCATCGAGCTCGTATATAAAAAGATCGGAGAAATCTCGAGGGAGCCGCGCGTACACGCGTTTGTTGCGGGTAAAGAGCGGCGCGCGCACCTGAAGGAAGCGGCGTCCCCAGGAATCGGCCATCAAGAATTCAAGCTGATTCTGCGACAATTTCTTATAACGCGCGTACACGCTAAAAAGTGCACGACTCAGGAAGCGCGGCAATAAACGCTCGACACGGCGGACGCTATCGGCGTACTTCGCCATTGCGAGGTTGCCAAGCAACATTTCGGAGCCGTACCCAAACACGAGTCTTTTGATACCCATCGTGCGCGCCTGTTCAAATAGCATGGCGTTTGGGAATAGGACATCCACGGTAAACGGCTGACTTAGCCCCCGCATCATGTCCGGCAGCCGAGCGAGATCGACAAGCGACGGATACAGAAAGGTCTGCGGAGATCCTGACTCTTTAGCGGATGCGCGAGCGCCTACGAGGTCTCCTGACGTTTTGCCGTGCGGTCCGTATGATAGAGAAGGAATTGGCTCCGCTGCGATATGTGTCAAGACTGCGAGCGCGCCGCCCGAATCCAAGCCGCCGGACAGCGCGACACCCGTCTCGCCTTTTTTATACCCGCGCTTGAGCGACTTGATGAACGAGTCTCTAAACTCCCCCACGAGGGATTCGTAGTCGCGCGTCTTGGACGCAAGGACCTCGCGTACATTCCAGTACGGTTCGAGTCGAGTCTCTATGCCGCGGCAATGCAGGATGCTTGCCATTGGCACAGCACTGACTCCCTCAAACAAGGTGCGCGGCGGACAGACGGTATAGAGTTCGAGCAGCTCGTATGCGGATGCGGCTTTAATACGCGGCGCATCCTGCCACGCCGCAAAAAGGCTCGTCACGTCGTCGCTGGCATACAGAACGCCGTCGCGTACGGCGTAAAATAGCTGATTGCTACCGAATTTATCATTTACGATGAGTACAGAGTCATCTGACTCATCGATGATGACCGCCAAAAAAACAGGGGTGTCCAATGCATTGAGGTAGCTGGCGAGCGTTCCCCCGCAGTATGCAGCAAGCATGCCGCTCGCTTCGCGTACATCCAGAGCGCGCGAGAAAAGCCGGACGTTATCTAACTCGATATGCTCCATGTCACTTTTCCAATACATTGCGTTACCGCTCTTAAGGAAAAAGCTCATACGTGTCCACTTATATTACCCTAATTAACGATGTGTGCCGATTATTGCAAAGAGCAAAATATTGTCGTATATTGTACGCGGACCAATCAAAATGGGAGATACCAGTGGTTGAAACGTTCCTTACCGACTTCAGTCGGCTGAATTCAGTTCCAACAGAAACAGCGTCATTCGAAGAACTCTGCGAAAGTGGCGCTCTCTTCAGATATAGCGGAGACCCTCAGAAGTCTCGCGTGACTCGCCTCGAGCAAGAGTTCGCTCGATACGTGGGAATGAAGTACGCCCTCGGAGTAAATTCCTGTAGCAGCGCCATCCTTCTGGCACTGAAACTATGTGGCGTAAAGACAGGGACCCGCGTGTTGGTACCTGCGTTCACGTTCACCGCAGTGCCCTCAGCAATCGTACACGCGGGCGCGGAGCCAATCCTTGTCGAAACGGAAGAGGATTTTTGCATGGATGTTGACGACTTTCGTCGCAAGGCTTCGCAAGCGAAAGTTCTTTTGCTTTCGCACATGCGGGGATACGTAAGCGACCTCGACGACATCACTAAGATCTGCGACGAGCACAGCATTGTGATGATCGAGGATGCCGCACACGCCCTTGGTTGCACCTGGCAGGGCAAGCCTGTCGGTTCCTTCGGGAAGATCGGGTGCTACAGCTTCCAATCCAATAAGATCATCAATACCGGCGAAGGCGGCATGCTGACGACGGACGATGAGGAGTTGTTTGCGAAAGCAGTCATCCTTTCCGGCGCCTATGAAAACCTCTATCGGTTCCACGGTATTGACAGCAAACTCTTCGACAAGAACAAGAAACTGCTGCCGCTCTTCAACATGCGGTACACGGAGATACAGGCGGCAATGGCATTGCCGCAACTGAAGTCGCTCGACGAGCGAGCGGCGGCCTACCGTGACCTGCACGGGCGGCTTCTGCAGAAGATCAGAAAGGCGAGCAATCTGGTCGTCTTCCCCGATGAAGACGGCCGCGAAGTGCGCGTCCCCGACTCGTTGCAGTTCCGCATTCCTTCCTTTAGTGCGCAGCAAATGAAGCGGTTCGTGACAGAGGTGCAAGCAAAAGGCCTTCCGCTCTTCGGCTTGGGGATCGACAAGGATAATGCGCGCGCGTTCTGGAATTGGGAGTATCTCGGCAAAACCTCGAACCTCGAGGCCACGAGATATATCCTTGCCACGACCTGTGACATGCGTCTTCCTATCTCGCTCACTGATGAACATCTTGACTATGCCGCCAACGCCATTGGCGCTGCGGCGCGCACAGCGGAAACAGCATAACAGCCGCTTTTTCCAAGCCGTCCCGCAAGCGGGACGGCTTTTTTAATAATAAAATTCATATCTTCAGAATATAACCCGCGAACGTTTGATTATATCGACGAGCATATCACCTGCAACGCGCCACTGATACCACACCCAGACCAGATCATGAGGAATCGGCAATTTTGTACCGCGACAGAACAATCTGATGCGTACCGCACGAACGAGAAAAAGGCCGCCCACAGCGAACTGGTGCGCCGCCGCGCGCAGTTGTCTCCCCATAAGCAACGGCATCTTTGTGCGCTGTTCGCGCTCGAGCGCCAGGTAATAGCGCCACTTCGCTTTTCGCTGCGCCACGGTATCGGTCAACGGGACGTACATGCAGCCGCTCAGGCGGCGCGGCTCGATACCATCCTTGAGCTGTATGCGCTCATGAACGGTCTTGATAAATGTCGTAGCAACCGCGCGATGAAAAAAACGCATTTGCTGTGCCGGGTAAACCACTGAGCACTCGATGATCGTGCCGTTCCAAACGGTCTTGCGCGGCACCCAGTACGCAGCTGGACTGTCCGACACCTTTACTCCAACTTCATCGACGAGCTCAGGTGAGAGGTACTCATCAGAGTCGAGAAATAAAAACCACGGGTAGGTTGCGGCATCAAGCGTCTGGTTACGCACGCCTGCGAAGTCGGCGGTGCGACCTTGCGCATCGAGGAACCGCGCGTCCTGGGCGATGACACGCGCGCCAAAGTGGCGCGCAATGTCGAGCGTGCCGTCAATCGAGCCGCCATCGCAGATGATTATCTCAGCGAATCTCTCCGCGCTCTTGAGCGCGCGCTCGAGCGTCGCCGCAGAGTTGCGGGTCAAAACAGCAACGGTTACAGGAATCATATCACTCATGATTATACAAAGGCCTTCATCTCGCCAATAACATAAGTATGCGGGGAATAAGCTTAGCAAGCGAGTGTTGCTCGACCACTTTATTACGGAGAGTCGCCACGCACGCCGATTGATCCGGGCGGTTCATAAAGTTTTGAAGCGCATCAGCCGCATCCTCGCTTCTACCGCTCTCTACGTATAAACCATACAGCGAGAGGAGAGGTGCAAACGCTTCATTGGTGGCTAAGAGCGGCACACCGCACGCAAGCGCCTCAAGACCGGCTTTGTCCATATTGCCGGTAGTTCCAAAATTTAAAAACATATCCTGGGCATTAAGAAGTGCGGGTAAGTCTTGATGCGCAACGGCTCCTTGCATATGCACATTGGCACTGTACGGGCGGCGCGCAACTTCAGCCTTAAGCTGCTCGGCGTATACCCCCTCTTCTGGAGTTGTAGCTGCGCCTATGATTGTAAAAGTAAATTTTTCTCCTCGCGCATGCAAAATATCGAGCATATCTAGCATCTCGACTAAATGTTTACTCTCTGCAATGCGACCCGCGGTTACTAAGCGCAGCCGCGTGCTATCCTCGCGTATGTGCGGCTTAAACAGCTCGGTATCGATGCCGTGCCCCACCGCCACAAGCTTGGGTGTCGGAACCATAAAGCTCGCGTCCGAGACGCTAAACACTCGAGTAACCTGCCGCACCGCTTGGCGCAACTTCCACGTGACACTCTTGTGTGCATACCACAGAGAGACCGGCTTACCCCACCGCCTCCACAAAAAAACCCCCATGAGCACATACTCCGGGTTCATGTGCACAAACACGGCATCATAGTCGCTTCGATAACCAAAAATATATTTATAAAACCGGACCATACGAGTGAACTTTGATGTGCCCTCCTCCTTACCCAAAGACAGCACGCGCACGTTCGACGGCAACGCATATGCGCCTTTTTTTAAACAAATAACCGTGACCTGCTCGCAATGTTTTGCAAACTCCGCTATCCAGTCGTGAAAAAATCCGAGGTTGGAGTCAGTACTATCGACTATTTGCGTACAGATAAGGAGCTTCATAGTTTAGTGGTGGTGTTTTTTTAGTGCAGCATTTCCATACACACCCTCTATCAAGTCCATATCCTTATTGCTTTTAACAAGCAGGTCGAGGTTTTTCTCAATCGCGGCATGCAAAAATTTGCCGCCATATTTATTTTTAGCGGTCTTTTCGTAAAAATAAGCAAAAGCAGCGATGTCTTTGATAAAACAAACACCACCGGCGCCACGGCCGCGCTTTGCGCCTTTATGCCCGCTGTCGTGGAGCACTTGTAAGTGCGAAGAGCCTATGCGCGGGTCGGCTGCTAGAGCACTTTTTATTACTTCGTAATCGGCGCCTACCGCCTCGGCCACTTCAAACATGAGGTTGGCATATAAAACTTTTAAATACAAAAAAAGATTGCCTCCATATTTTATAAGTTCCGCCTCTTGTGCCGCACACACCAGCTCAAACGGCGCATGCGGGAGTGTTTTTAGCACGGCATGCGCCTTTTTCTTAAACAGTGGTGTGTCTTTTGCTATGCCGACAATGTTGCGCAGCGGCCGCGCAGCATCCTCAGCCGCCTGCTTAAGCACCAAAAACTCTGGCGAGTGCATCACAAAAATTTGAGGAAATTTTTTTTGGAGCACCGCAGTGGTGCCCGGCAAGATAGTCGATTTAATAACTGCTGTTTTACCTTTCCCGACCAATGAAAGTGCGTTTTGCACAATAGAGTAGTCAAATCCGCCCGGCGTGGTGGGTGTTGGAACCGCAATAAAAACAATATCGCAGTTTTTTATTTTTTCTTTATTAGTTCGGTAGGGTTCCTCAAGCGCATAACGCACCACGCGGTAGCCGCGCCGCTCCATATCGTCGGCGTAACTTTTGCCGATAAATCCCTGTCCGATAAATCCTATAATCATAAGGTTTTTTTCCACTCCATTGCCCACTCATCAGCACTCAACAAGTGGAGTTTTAGTTTACCTCTCATATTTTTTCTTAATACTTCCTCTACTTTTAAGGCAAGCTCAGTACGACTCGCGATGCACGCGCCCGCTTCGCGTGCTACTCCCACATCCGGGGCAACTACCGGTACGCCCGCTGCAAGTGCCTCAATAATACTCGCTCCCCAACTTTCGTGCACCGAGGTACATAGCACCACGTCTGCAGTATCAAGAAATTGGACCGGGTCTTGCCAGCCGGGCAGCTCAACTGGCAAACCAATGGCTGCGGCGGCAACTTGCCGGCTCAGACTACCATTGCCCAGCATGCTCAATTTTGCGGCGGGTTCAGTTTTTAAAACCTGCTTAAATACTTCAATCGCCTGCAGCGGATTCTTTTCTTCCTCAAATCTGCCAATCCATACAATATTTTTACCAGTATGTTCGCGACGTGCTACATTTTGATATTTCGAAATATCTACAAACACCGGCAACACCGATATTTTTGCACGCACGTCTATCTTTTCAACCTGTGATTTAATGTTGTTTGATACTACGCGAACGCTGTCGGCATGCCGCAAAACGATTTGCATCAGCACCTGCTTAATGACGCCATACGCCGAAAGGTCGGTGTGTACCTGCACATTCAATTTTGCTTTTGTACGTTTGGCTGCCCACATGCCAAATAATCCCCTCCAAAAGGGATCTTGCGCAGTAACGACATCAAACTTTCCTGCGGGTATTTTGGGCCACAGGCTGCCGCGGCCCCAATACACCACTGCAAGCTCATCCACAGCGCTGCGCTGCAGCTCGTAGCGCTCGTGTCCGGACCCAAACTTTTTATCTCCGGTAATTACCAAGACTTTCATATGGAACTTAAAAGGGTTACAAGTTTTTTTATCGTCATATCTATTGAAAACTGCTGCGCACGCTCTTTGGCGCGCACGGCGCGGCTGTGCGCCTCATCGGGATGCTGCTCTATATTTTTTAATGCCGCATGCAAAGCTTCATCATCTTTGGGCGGAATGAGTAAACCGGTTTCGCCTGGGGTAATGAGCTCCGGGTTGCCGCCGACATTGGTTGCGACAACAGGCGTACCAAGCGCCATCGCCTCGACCAGCGCATGAGAGAGACCCTCGTACGTGGAGTTGAGCGCAAAAGCGTCGGCCACCTTGACCCAACCCATCGCCTCGTTGTGTGGCAAGCCGTCGAGCAATTTAAAATGCCATGAGCTTTCTCGTGCCACTACTTTTTCAAGCGCTTCAATCCCCTTCCATGGTACGCGGCGTGCTATGGTAATAACCAAAAATCCGCTCGGCCTCTCTTTAGGCAATACAAACTCAACAGGCACATGGATGCTGCTGTAGATAACCTCGACCTTTTTAGCATCGGTAACCCAGCCCGATACCACGCGACGCATATACTCGCTCGGCACGACGATTTTTTGCGCGCGGCGCGCAACAAACTTTTGTATGCCGCGCAAGCGCTCGACGCCCCGGCCGTACTTTTTATGTTGAAACTCGTCAATTTCATCCACAACTCCAAAGCGCTGCCGGCCCTGCTCCCACGCGTAGTCGCCCGGCACGCGCAACATAAATTTCTTTCCCATCACGAAGGCTGCTAATGCGGCCGGCAAACCAACCGACACCGGGTCGAGCGCATACACCGCGTCTACCCCGCGGGTATGAGCTAAACATTTTAAAAAATACGCCACGTGGCGCACGCCCGGCGGCAAGTGGCGCACCTCGCCAAACTTGAGTAGTGACACCTCAATACCGCGTTTGGGGAGCTCATCCACCAGCAGCTTGGCGTAGGTTGAAGGCCCGCCTGAGTCGGGCGGGTACAGCGGGGTGGCTAAGAGTATTCGCATGGTCTTATTTTAAATTATAACCTATGGGTCCTTAGAGGAGTTTCAGACTATACTAGAGAAATCCTATGAAGATCGTCCTCGCGACCCCCTTGTACCCCCCGGATATAGCACAACCGGCCCCCTACGTAAAAGAATTGGCACGTAGGCTTGCCGAGACACACCAAGTCACCATTGTGACCTATGGGCGCCTACCCGAGCAAGTGCCGGGGGTAACCATTATTGCCGTCGACAAACGCCGGCCCCTCCTGCCTAGACTTTGGTCCTATAGACGCGCTTTGCGACATGCCGCACGCACGAGCGATGTCGTGTACGCGCAAAACGGCCCGTCGGTCGAGTTACCGCTCCTCTTTGTGTCAGCAAGAAAAGTCTTTCATATTGCCGATGTGCGCGCACACGCATACGCATCGCGACACTTCCTGCGCGGTGTACTCGAATGGCTAGTGTCTCGAAGTGTGCCGTTGGTAAAGGAGATGCCATCGCCAAAACCTGAAATACTGCCGTTTGCACCACGGCCCGAGGAGGCACTGGCAAAGTGGGATGAAGAATGGAAAAATCACATTGATTCGCTTAACACTATGTTCCATGCACGCTAACGACGCAAAGAAAGAGTGGGACGCGTATGTTGCACATGAGCGAGCCCGCGTGGAACCGCTCTTGAGCGGGCACGGATTTACGTTGGACCAATACCAACCGCAAACAATCGGCGAGCGATACCTTACCCGCCCCGTTGGCGGAGGACGCAAAGTGGTATTTTTTGGCCGCCGAGTTGCCGACGGTATGCGAGTGGTTATCAAAACATCTAACGAAGAGGCCGGCATTGAGGAGCTGGCGTGGGAACGTCGCGTAAGAAGGTTGCTTGACCAGATTAAATTTGCTTACGAAGTGTTTAACTCACCCAAAGAAATCTCTTTTGGTAATCGCCCGGACATACTTATCACAGAATATATAGAACAGGACACATCTTTTCTTGAACGCAGGTTTCAAGAGCAATTCGGCATTGCCCTTAAAGCGTTTAAGGCCCAAGAAAGCGCGCACGTCACAACCTCGAAACATGTGTCGATGTTAAAGCGGCTTATGGAAACGCGCCATCATTACATAAAATCGGGCGAGTATAAGAAGATCGGTACGTATGCGATGGATATTATGGGGTTGATACGCGAAAACCGACCGCTTTATACAAAGCTTGCTATGCTAACCGACCAAGCTATCC
>DATCEW010000072.1:0-5229 GCA_036509865.1 Minisyncoccota bacterium | reverse complement strand
AACCCAGATGGAGCCGCCGGAGGGCGTAAACTTTGCCGCGTTGCTCATCAGGTTGGTAATGGCCTGCTCGAGCCGCGTGTCGTCGGCCCATACCGAGAGCGACGTCGACGGATACGTAAAGTGGAGCGTGATGTCCGAGGTATGGAGCAATGCGTCGCTTGCCTTGAGCGAACGCTCGACAAGCTTGCGCAGCTCGACGGTGTGCGGCGTAATCTCTATTTTGGCCTGCGTAAAGCGGGTAACGTCCAAGAGGTCGCCGAGCAACTTTGCGAGGTGGTCAAACTGGTGCTCAATGTTATCGAGCTCCTCGCGCACGTCGGTCGTTGTTTCGCGCAGCTTGAGGAGCTCGAGCGAGCTTTTGATGGGTGCCAACGGGTTGCGGAGTTCGTGCGAGAGCGACGCGAGGAAGAGGTCTTTAGCCTTGTCGCGTTTGGATATTTCGTCATGTAAGCGCCCGTTGTCGAGCACGACGCCGAGGTCGTTGCAAAATTCTTGAAAGAACTCGAAGTCGTCCTGCGTGTACACTCTGCCCGACTCCGCGTAGCCCAAGGTAAGAGCGCCGAGCGTCTTGCTGTGCGCGCAAATAGGAATGATCATGAGCGATTTGAGGCCCAGGCGCTGCATTGCCTCCAGATGCTCGGGCGAGCGGGCACCTTGCCGTATCGTCTCGTCGGTAACCACCGGCACGAGTTGCGCCTCGCCGGTCCTAATAGTCGCGTAGAGATCGGCCGAATTCTTTTCGGCCGTGGGGAATCGCTTTTCGAACTCAAAGAGATACTCGGTCATCTTTGGGTCCTTGTGGATAACCGCGATGCGCTCGAGGCCTCCCTGCTCGTTGAGTATGTCGATGGCACACCAGTCGGCGAGCGACGGTACGGCCAACTTTGCTTTTTGCAGGAGCCACGTGCGAAAATCCACCTCCATCGAGAGTATCTTTGCCGACTCAAGCATGAAACGGAGCTTGTCTTCCTCTTTTTTATTGCTTTTTAGGTTTGGCACTGGTCATTCATATCTAATTATTTTATTGCATGGCACAACGTAGGATGTATTGTACACACACCAACATGAAGGCATCCTGAAGATTGCAGCGTAAGCGTCTTCATGATATCTACCCCGCCCACTACATACTATACACACGTGAACATCATGAAGAACAACGTGGCTGTGGCGGCCACTGCAATTGTGACAGCGGGCATCGTAATCGCTGCGTTCTTTTTGATGCTCGGCGGACAGTATGAAAATATGGTCATAGTTCTGCCAGCCGCAGCCATAGTGCCTCAAGAGGAGCAGGCGTCCACCACCGGGCAGGCGCCGGTCGTCGTGCAAGCGCCGCTTTTTTACTACATAGAGATAATGGACGGGTGCGACTGGTCCTACACAGGTGAGTGCGTCAATATGCGGTCCGGCCCGGGGACAGGATATCCGGTAGTCACGCGCCTGCGCACCGGCATCGTACTAAAAGTTGAGGCCACCACCACAACCGCAGACGGACTCGAGTGGTACAAGATTATATTTGACGGAGATATCCGCTACCCGGAGCGCGTAAAGGGAGACTGGTACGTGGCCGCCAATACGGAGGCCGTGCGCCCTTTTGAGGACGCCGGCGATAGCGAGAGCGTGCCCGGCGTAGTCGCCTCCACGACCAAACGCATCGTCGTCAACCTCTCGCAAGAGATGCTCTATGCGTACGACGGCGACACTTTGTTTATGCAAGAGCCGATTTCGACCGGACTTGATGCCACCCCCACCCCGCTGGGCACGTTTACCGTGTACAAAAAAACACCGAGCCGCTACATGCAGGGTCCGATACCCAGCGTCAGCGACCAGTACTATGACCTACCCGGCGTCCCGTGGAATTTATATTTTACCGTAGACGGCGCAGTCATCCACGGCGCGTACTGGCACAATCACTTTGGCGAGCCGTACTCGCACGGTTGCGTCAATCTCCCGCCGCAAGAAGCAAAAAAACTCTATGAGTGGGCTGTACTCGGCACGCCCGTTACCGTGCAAAAGTAAACCGCATAGTTTTTTAAGACATAAAACTCGAGCTGAGTACACTTCCCCTATTTTTCCTGTATGAAACAATAGTGAAGATGATACTCCCTATGCCGGTTCCCGTTACGGTACCTCAAGTGCCGTTTTATTCTCAGTTTCAAGACATCCAAGCGCCCGCATGGCAAAAAGTGGGCTGCGGCGTAACGAGCTTGGCGATGGTGGTTGATTATTACAAACCCGATGCCGTGTCAGTCAACACGTTACTGAAACAAGGCATCAGTGCAGGCGCCTATCTGCCGAGTGCCGGCTGGACGTACAAAGGCTTGATTGATTTAGGAAAAAAATACGGCCTCAACGGAACCAGCTACGACCTCGCAACCGCAAGCTCAAAGAGCGCACTCGCTCAGTTTGAAAACTATGTAAAAGACGGCCCGGTCATAGCGTCCGTGCATTATAAATTTGACCCCAAAAGCAAAATCCCCCATCTGGTGGTGATAGACGGTATCATTAACGACGTTATGTACTACAACGACCCGGCTGCAAAAACCGGAGAAAAAACAATCTCTGTCGCCGACTTTGTAAAAGGCTGGAAAAAAAGATTTATAGTCATCAGGCCGGTAAAAGAAAGTGGTGCAGTCGCGTTAGCTAACACAAAAACTCTCTAATAATAGACGCTCTTCAAAAGTAACCGGGGGCTCAAGGCCCTTGGGCGCTCATATCGGCACTGATGCTGTTTAATTGGGATTTAATTAATGCCTGGGTACCTACATACGCAAGCCACATAGTGATAATGGTCGAGAGCGTCAAGATTATGATGGCAACGGTGCCTATCTGCTTTGTCTGTGCATCCTTGGACTTGTAATATTTTATGCCCGGCCACTTTGATATCATGATGTAGCAGATAAGGGGAAGGATGGCGCTAAAAGCATAGATCCATGCCTGCGTCTCAATTGAGGTCGAGAGCGGCGCCGAAACCAATTTGTTGCCGCAGTTGGGGCAAAAGTAGTAGGTCGGCAGCACCGCTTGATGGCAATAGGAACACAGCGGCGGCGGAGTCGGCTTATCAATAGCTGCAAACGCTTCCTGCACCTCTTGTGTTTGCCACCCGCCTTGAGCCGCCATCTGAAAAATATTTTCCCTCAAAACTCCCGCGCCAAGCTGCTGACGCACATAGTCAAGGAGCTGCTGGTTTATCATGCCAAAATTGTACCACCTGTTTCAGGCCCTCCTCTTCACAATAAAATAGGCTAAGGCGCCCGTTACCCAAGCGATGAGCAAGCCCACCCCTACGCCACGAAAATAAGCGCTCCCGATGATATACCCAAGCGTAAAGAACACCGCGCACAGAACAAGCTCAAGTAGTACGAGCTGGACGTATGTCGAGCGCCATTTATCCATAGTGTTGCTATTGTACTATAAATATAGTCGCTTTGCTTCTTATTTTTGGGCGGCTACAGGGAATCGAACCCTGATCGAGAGCTCCACAAGCTCCAGTGTTAACCGTTACACCATAGCCGCCACGACAAGCGCAAAAAACTAAGCGCTAGTCTCTATATATATCTTTTTTGAGGCCAAAAGTCGAGACGGGTTTATTTACGGATGAAAGAAGAAAGCGATGCCAATGATTGCGTATGCCGCGAGGAGCTGCACGCCCTCAAACCAGTTGCTTTCGCCGTCGGCGACGATGAGGTTGACTATCAGTACCGAAAGTACGATGGAAACGAGCTCAAAGTTATGAAACACAAGGTCCATCGGGTGGCCGATAAAAAAACCCGCAAGGACCAAGAGAGGCGCGACGACCATCGCTATCTGCGTCGCAGATCCTATGGCAATCTGCAGAGAAAGGTCCATGCGGTTTTTAACCGCAACGGTTACCGCCGAGAGATTTTCGGCCGCATTGCCGATGATTGCAATAAAGATAACGCCGATAAACAGTTGCGACCAGCCGAGCGTCGCGACCAACGGCGTAATAGAGCCGACCAGTATCTCGCTTACCCATGCCACCGCGAGCGTTGCCGCAAGTAGCGTGAGCGAGCTGCGCGCCACGCTCCAGCGCGGCTCATACTTCCCCATCTCTTGCATATATAAATGTTTATGCGTGTGGAGCGAGAAAAAGAGGCTCGCTCCGTACACTAAAAGCAGCAGCGCGGACACCAGCAGGCTGAGGTTTTCGATAACTGGCAACGCGGTGCCCTCAGCTGTTTGCAAAAAAATTGCCGGCATGACGAGCGCGATGACGGCGATAAACAGTGTCGAGCCGGCCGCGAGTACGGCTGTTTTGTTAAATATCTGCTTCTCGCGCTTCCACCCGCCGGTAAACATCGCGAGCCCCAAGACCAAGAGCAGGTTGCCGATGATAGAGCCGGTAATGGAGGCTTTGACTACCTCCAGCAACCCCGCACGCAGCGCAAAAAAACCGATGATGAGCTCGGTCGCGTTGCCAAACGTTGAGGAGAGCAGGCCGCCGATCGCGGGCGACGTGCGCAGCGCAAGCTCCTCGACCGACTCGCCGATAAACTTGGCGAGCGGGATAATGGCAAGTGCCGATAAAAAGAAAACGACGGTAGGCGACACGCCAAGAAAGTGAGCCCCAATCGCAATCGGCACCAAAGCCAGCAGTACCAAAAAAAATCTGTTCATGTGATTTAGCGAAATCATGTCGCGCTTACGTCCTTTAAAGCGCGACCTTTTTATTCTACCTTACACTTTGGTCGCACATAACTTATTTCTGTGCCCACTATCGTAATAGATTGGAACCAAGTAGTCGAGGAACTCAAGGGGTGGTATGAGCTAGGCACCCTCGTAGACGGCAGTTTTCAGTTTGGGAGTGTATAAGGTTACAAAAACAGCCGCCCGGTAGTGGACGGCTGTTGAAACTATCAGTTGAGGCAGACGATCCTTATTAGTTCTTATTGGCCTCGTACCGCGTTTTGCTTGCAGTTTTGGATAGTGAGTGCTCCTACGTCGCCGAGGAAATTACATTTTGCTGGGGCTGTTACGTAGTTGTTGTATTCCGCCTGGACGATTTGCGCTTGCGTTCCAATGTCTACTGGCACTGCAACAGCGGGGTCAGTTGCAAGAATTGTCTTTACGATGCCGTCGAGATAGTCGCGTCCCTCGCTGTGAATGATGAGGAAATTGCGTGCGCTCAACGGGACTATGTATTCACCGAAAGTCTTAATGATGTGCAGCCCACCCATCGTGTTGTTGCTCACATCGGCGGCTGAAGTAATG
>DATCEW010000071.1:0-4270 GCA_036509865.1 Minisyncoccota bacterium | reverse complement strand
TCGCCTCCGCAGGAACGTGAGACCGTGTTACGCGACCGCCCCGCCTTGGGGCGGTTAGGCGTATTACTCCAGAATTTCTTCGTGCCGCCGAGAAAGAAAGGTTGATTGTGCCTTTCCAGATCTACCGGTAGCAGCCTAATTTAGGAGTCCAAAGACTTGAGGTGGGCCGCCTCCTTTTTGCCGTACTTGAGATCATACATAAAGTAGCGCTTGCGCAGCGCCGCTTCGTCGCCGTATTTTACAAAAGATTTTTCGTGCTCGGAGGGGATGTATCCGCGCTTCTCCAGATGCGCGATGGCGCAAAAGTAGCTCTCGGTCCGGCCCGCAATGGTGGAGGCGTAGTGGAGCCATCCGTTTACATAGCCGCAATAAGCGCAGCCGATCTTCTCGCCCAAGGAGAGATAGGGGAGCTTTTCGCGGTCGGTAATGCGGATGTATCGGGAGCGCTGCACATACGGGATGCCGTATATGGGGAAGCAGACCCGGTGGTAGATCTCGACTAATATATCCGCAAACACAACCGGAACTATCATCAGCCAGAGCAGAGGTCCTGCAACAACGTACTTTAACAGGAGGTTTTTGGAGCCGCGATGCTTCTTAGTTTTTGCCATATGCCTCCAGTGTAAGCTTTTACCGAGTACCTGTATACTTGGGGCATGTATACCGTACAGGGCGGCAAGTTTGAGAGGACCGACATCTGGCGCGAGGGGAAGTGGCTCGACTTATGGAGCGTCGTGCACTTACTCTCGGGTGTCTCTGTCGGCTTTGGCCTTTACTTTTTGCATCTCGGCGTTTTTGCCTCGGTCGTGATAGCCTTTCTCGCATTCGTTTTGTATGAGATGTGGGAGGCGATAGTAAAAATCGAGGAGGAGCCCACCAACCGGTTTATGGATGTCGTCGTCGGCATGTCGGGTTTTTTGCCCGCTTTTTTTGTTGCGCCGATGCTCTCTCAAATACTGTGTATCTTAGGCTTCGGGCTCGTCCTCACGGCAAATGTGGTAATGAGCGTGTTTGGGTGGAGGGCTTCGCAAAAGGCCGCCGCGCTCGAGCGACGCATGCGCGAGCGGTATGCCAAAGAGCGCGCCCGCCTCATCCATCAAAAATCAAAACTAAGCCGCAGATTTAGGCGGTAAAAAAGAAGACCACTTTTAAGAAATATTTTTTTCGGCTTCGCTGATTGCGAGGCGCACTGCCTCCTCGGGCGTTTTGGCCGCGAGGATTTTTACCCTTTTGCGCACGTCCATATACTCGCCCGCGAGTTTGTCAGACCAGCCGCCGGTGCCTACGAGCGCCACGATTGGCGTGTTGCTTTCATAACGACTCATGTGGCTTCATTTTATTTTAATGTGCATAGATTATATTGGGGGCAGAAGAGCAGAGTTTATCATGTAGAAATTTAGGGTTCGTTGAAATGGAGGCTGAGCGAAAGCTCTTTTGGCACTATGCCAAGGGTTACATTCCTCAGCTTCCTTTCCAGCGAATCCTCTCTTGTACAAACGAGCAGGGGACAAGCAGGGGCGTGAAAGTTCCACCGCAAGGTGGAACTTTCTGCGTTCGACGATTAAAACTCATGTTTTTTCATACGAAAGACTCATGATGGTAGGTAGGTCGAATAATTATTCGCGAGCAAATCCGAGACTTGCTCAAAAATGAGGAGCCACGCGTGAGTTACAGCGAAAAAAGCCCTGTTCTCGGGATGGCCTAGTATCGCAAAATATAATATACTTACTCAGTACTATAATTTAAAAAAATATGGAAAATGAAAAATGTGCCAGCTGTGGTCATGAAAGCCATGAGGGGAAAAAGTGCTCCGCGTGCGACTGCGGTAGCGAAAAAAAGGAAGAGTAATTTTTGATCAGCTAACAGGCAGGCTTATGAAACCAAACAGAGTGACTGTTAGTGCGGTTCTTGCCATATTTTTGTGTACGGCATCGCCGGCCCTTGCGTACACAAGAGTGGTGGCCGCTCCCTATTGGTGCGGCTCCTACTACTCGTCGTATCCGTGCAATCAACAGCCGTATCAATACTCAAATAATAATAACTACTCTTACAATAATTACTCCAATTCTTATTATTATCCCTACAATAATTATAATTACTCCTATCAATATCAGCAGTACCAAACTCCGTACTACATGGGCGCGTATTGCCCCGCCAATTACTACTACAGCGGCGGCCTCTGCTACCCCAACGTATATAGCCAATACCCGTATCAGTACTACAATACTAATTACGCGTACCCGCAGTACTACGGCACTAGCTACAACCAGTATCCGGGCTATTGATCCCGCCTTTCTTCGGTAAGGTATACTTACCATGCGGGATTTGCTTATGGTTAAATATATTCTTATCGGGTTAGCCTTGGTTGCCGCACTCGTATTATTTTTCTTTATGAGGCACACATCATTTATTTTGCCGCTCGCAAAGGTAACGCCAAGCGCTATGACTACGGTTACTATCGGTACCAGCACTATTGACGTAGAGGTAGAGAGCACCGAGGCTTCGCGCGAGCAGGGACTCTCGGGCAGGACGTCGCTTGCGGATGGGAGCGGCATGCTTTTTGTATTTCAACAGCCCGGCATGTACGGCTTTTGGATGAAGGACATGAACTTTGCGCTCGACATGCTCTTTGCCGACAGCAACGGAAAGATTGTAACCATTGTGCAAAACGCCACGCCGGAGTCATATCATCAAAATCCCCCGCAAGTGTTTTATCCAACTGCTCCCATACGCTATGTCCTCGAAGTTCCCGCCGGCTTTGCTGCCGAGCACAATATAAAGGATGGGACGGTCATGCAGGTGCAGTAAGCCGCGCTATTGACAGCAACCTATATTAGGTGTATTCATAGCAGAGCTAATGGGACCGTTTGACGGCTTCAGGGTAGCTCATTGCAAAAGGAGATGACGCCATGACCAATATCATGACCCCGTCTGTTAATCCGATTACCGCAGGCCAAATCGGCAAGTTCCAAGAGCTTCTCGGAGCGCGTTTGCGTAAGAGCGGTCTGCAGAACAAGTCGGTTCAGCAGGTCCTTGCCGCCCAAGGCGACGCAATCGCCGACGAAATGGTGGCGGCCATTCGCAAACGCGTCGAAGCGATGAGCAGCATCATCGTCCGCCGCGTAAAGGTCGATCGCACCCGCACCCCCCAAGCTATGCTCTACGCCACAGGCCGGAACAAATACGTTACCGACAGCGTGGTCAAAGCGATGCCCAAGGGCAACGGCGATGAGGTCGAAGTTCACTTCTTCAAACTCGACCGCTATGTGAGCGATGCCGACCTCGACAAGGAATACGAATTGCGCGGGCTCATCCCCGCTGATCCGTACTCTCAAGGGGCGGTCAACGAAGCCGACCCGGCCTTCGCCGACGACCATCCCAACGGCACTCACTGGAAGGATGCCCAAGGCAAGTGGTGCTGCGCCACGTTCGACCGGTGGGACGTCGAGCGCCACGTGTTCGTCAGCCGCCGCGACTACGTCTGGGATGGCCACTGGTGGTTCGCTGGTTTCCGCAAGAAGTAAGCACTTAGGTTTTGGGATCTTTGCTCTGGCACTTGGTCCCTTAGCCCTTCGGCCCCGCGTTTTTGCGCGGGGCCTTTTCTATAATTGAGTCGGAGTGCGTACAAATTGCAGACGAGAGTGCTGGCTAGTAAATCGCTATAAAAATGTTACTATAGCTCTAGCGCGTTGAGTAGCAGCCCTTGTTTGAAAGAGCAAGGGAGGAAAGTCCGAACACTCACTTGCGAGCAATCGCGAGGAAGGTAGCAGGTAATCCCTGTCATTTGCTTTCTGCGGGCAAAAGAGGTGCGAACAGAGACGAGCTCCTTCAGTGGAGGTGAAACGGCTAAATCCTTACCCGAGTGCAAGGCCGTGTCCCGCTTTGGCGGGAAGTGCCGCTTGAGCACTGCGGCGACGCAGTGCCCAGATAAATTGTTACTCACGCTCCGCTTCGGCGGGGCAGGACAGAATTCGGCTTACAGACGCGCGCGCAGACATGTGGACAACTCGCCCTAAAGGCGGGTTGTTTGCTTTATACTGACAAGTGGCTGGTCTAAAAACAGGGATTAGTCATCCCTCATAAATAGCAGTCGATTTATTGTTAATCGAAAATCGAATATGTATTCGAAGCTTATCTCGTGGTCGAGATACACGTTCCTCGCAGGTATAGTACTTGCACTGGTGCTTGTTATCCCGACCGCATGGTTCCCGTTCCAATTAGCTAAAGTAGCTGTGTTTGCAGTGGCTCTCGCGGTTGCGGCAATTCTTTT
>DATCEW010000070.1:0-6915 GCA_036509865.1 Minisyncoccota bacterium | reverse complement strand
CGACACCAAAGCAAATGCAGAGTCGGATAGCGCAAAAAAGATAGTACAGATGAACAATGTTGAGTGCGCGTTTGGATATCGCGAGAGTTTTTTTAATCATGATGCCGGGCGGTATATAGTGTTGCGCGCCGCATTTGAGCTTTCATCAGAGCCTAAGGCAAATATTTTGTACAAAGATCTTGCGGCGCGGTTTGAAGGTAAAAATCCTGCTCTCAGCGAGATTCGAGCGGCCGTGCTGGAGATACGCACGGGCAAATTTCCCGACTTGTCCCTTGAGGGCACTGCGGGCTCTTTTTTTAAAAACCCTATTATAGAGCAACGTCAAGCTCGACTTTTAGAGAAACAGTACCCGGGGATGCCTCTATTTGATATGCCGGAGACAAGCGGCGTAAAAGTGCCGCTCGCGTGGTTTTTAGACAAAGTACTTACCCTAAAAGGCACGAGGGTAGGAGGCGCGCGCCTGTATGAAAGGCAGCCGCTGGTTATTGTGGCGCAAAAAAATACTGCGGCGAGCGACGTGGTGATGCTCGCGCAAAAAATAAAAAAAGAAGTAAAAGAAAAACTGCAGATAGATATTGAGGAAGAAGTAAAAATAATTTAATAGTTATCCACAGATATAAATTTTTTTTCATTGTGCATGCGTGCAACCTGTCCGATACTTATGTTAGAGCATCGAGTTTGCTCGCGCCGCACTCTCCTAGGGAAAACGTCGCGAGTGGTCGATCGATGTGCAGCCCAATTGACGGCGTAAGCCGAAAAATAATATGGCAAAGAAAAAGAAAGCAAAGAAAGCAGCAAAGAAGCGCCGCTAAGGCTCTCTGTTTTAGCGCTCGCTAAAACAGTATCCTCTCGAAAGAAAATCGTCCCGCACGCGGGACGATTTTCTTTTTCATTTGTGGTATTGTATTGCTCTAATGATCAGCTTTAATGCTCTCTTTGGGGACCCGTCGCAAAAGCTCCTTAAAGGCACCAAGCCCTTGGTGGAGGCTATCAACGCCCTCGAGGATGCATACCGCACCCTAAGCGACGAAAAGCTTCGGGAGGTTACCCCCGCGCTCCGCAGTCGTTTGGCCGCCGGCGAGAGTTTGGACAATGTTTTGCCCGATGCTTTTGCCGCCGCGCGCGAGTCGGCGCGCCGCACGGTAAAGCTGCGCCCTTTTGACGTGCAGCTCATCGGCGGCATCGTGCTTAATAAGCGCGGTATTGCCGAGATGAAAACCGGCGAGGGCAAAACGCTGGTGGCAACGCTCCCCGCGTATCTCAATGCGCTTGAGGACAAGGGCGTGCACGTTATTACCGTCAACGACTACTTGGCAAGACGTGATGCCGCATGGATGGGGCAAGTGTATGCGGCGCTTGGCATGTCGGTTGGCATCATTAACACCGATAACTCCTACTTGTACGACGCGGGGCATAAAGAGGAGGATACTATGCGCGATGAGGAGGGAAGCTTTAGGGTCTTTTACGATTTTTTGCGTCCGTGTTCGCGGCCTGAGGCATATCAAGCCGACATTACCTACGGCACCAACTCGGAGTTTGGCTTTGATTACTTGCGCGATAATATCTCTTACAAAAAAAGCGAGCTGCGCCAGCGGGGGCACGCGTACGCCATTGTCGACGAGATAGACTCTATCCTCATCGACGAGGCGCGCACGCCGCTGATTATCTCCGCGCCCACCGCCGACTCGGAGGACTTGTATCGCACGTTTGCCGGCATCGCGGCGCAGCTTAAGCAGGAGGATGACTATACCGTAGACGAAAAACTCAAAGCCATACAGCTTACCGATGACGGCATAAGCCATGCCGAAAAGCTGCTCGGGATAGAAAATATGTATACCGATAAGGGCATCAAATACGTGCACCACCTCGAGACTGCCGTGCGCGCTAAAGCGCTGTTCCACAAAGACAAAGAGTATGTCGTAAAGGGCAACGAGGTTATTATTGTCGATGAGTTTACCGGCCGCATGCAGCCGGGGCGCCGCTGGAGCGAGGGGCTCCATCAGGCCATTGAGGCAAAAGAGGGCGCGTTGGTGCAAAAGGAGAGCCGCACCTTTGCCTCTATTACCTATCAAAACTACTTCCGTCTTTACGACAAGCTCTCGGGCATGACTGGTACCGCCAAAACATCCGCAGAGGAGTTTTACAAAGTGTACGGCCTTGAGGTGGTAGAGATACCGACCAACCGCACCGTCATCCGCAAAGACGAAAACGACCTTATATTCCAGACTGAAAAAGGCAAGTTTGCCGCTATAGCGCGCAGCGTCAAAGCCTTGCATCAAAAAGGCCAGCCGGTTTTGATAGGCACGGTCTCGATCGAAAAAAACGAGCTCCTTGCCGCCTACCTCAAACGCGAGGGCGTCCCGCACGAAATTTTAAATGCTAAAAATCACGAGCGGGAGGGAGAGATAGTTTCCGCGGCGGGTAAAAAAGGTAAAGTGACTGTGGCAACCAACATGGCGGGCCGCGGCGTCGACATCAAACTCGGCGGTGCGCTTGCAGCGCAGGAGGAGGCTGAGGAAGTTAAAGCGCTCGGCGGCCTCTACGTGCTCGGCACCGAGCGGCACGAAGCGCGCCGCATCGATAACCAGCTGCGCGGCCGCGCGGGCCGGCAAGGCGACCCGGGAGAGACGCGTTTTTTTGTATCGCTCGAGGACAACCTCATGCGTGTCTTTGCCTCCGATACGATTAAAAATTTGATGGGCCGTTTTGGGATACCCGAGGATGAGGCGATAGAAAACTCGATGGTCACGCGCGCGCTTGAGAGCGCCCAGACGAAGATAGAGGGATTTAACTTTGACTCGCGCAAGCACGTGCTCGAGTATGACAACGTGCTCGACAAGCAGCGCCGCGCCATTTACGCAAAACGCCGCGCAGTGCTGGTGGGCTCCGACGAGGAGGTAGACGCGGTGCTGATGGAGCTGGCGCTCGGCAATGAGGAAGCTCTCGCAGTTTTGGAAAAAAAGCAGCAAGAAGTTGGTCGCGATCATTTGCTTGCCGCGGCGCGCACCATAGTGCTGCAGACGCTCGACATGCTCTGGGTCGATCATCTCGAAGCAATGGAGTATCTGCGCGGCTCGGTCAATTTGCGCGCCTACGGGCAGCGCGACCCTTTGGTAGAGTATCGCAAGGAGGGGACGCATATATATAAAGAGATGGAGGCGATGCTTACTGCGCGCGTATTTGAGCTGATCGAAAATATAAAAAAAGAGGGTGAGGCCAACGCCGGCGGGTTTACAACAAATCCAATACCGCCGGTGATAACCATCATGCCGCCGCAATCAGCAGGTGCAGCTTCAACAAATAATGGCGAAGTAAACAGAAACGACCCGTGCCCGTGCGGATCAGGCAAAAAATGGAAAAACTGCGGTCTAAAGGGAACCCCAGAACATCAACAATTAATGGCTCAAAAGCAGGGTAAATAAACACCAGTAATTTTTTCCTAAAAATAGTTTTTCTATACTGCAAGCTAAATGGAAACACGGCTGATGAGAGTAGGTGTTGTGATACTCATAAATAACCCGACCTCGCAGTGCACCTAGCCCTTTTGTGTTTTTTAAGGTAAAGTTTTGAACGGATTTCTAAGTTCTAACGAGGGAGAATAGCTCATGACCATCCGTGTCGTCTCAATAAACATCTGGGGTGGCCGTGTCTACGAACCACTCATGAAGTATCTGCCGGCGGTTAATGCTGACGTGTACTGCCTACAGGAGGTCTACAATGCACCCGTCCCAATGGACGAGTGGCTGATTTATGGTGCGAACGATGCATGGGAAGGAGAGAAAGTAAGGCCCAACCTCTTTCGCGAGATCGGCGAGGTTCTGCCCGAACATCGTGGGATGTACTTCCCGGCCGCCCGCGGTTTTCTGCACGATGGAGCAAAGACCGAGCATCCGGTCGAGTACGGCATTGCTACCTTTGTGCGCTGGTCGTTGCCTATCATCGGCGAGCGAATGGACTTTGTGTACAGCAAGTTTCGTCACTGGGGATACGGCGATCCGCCACTCTCCCGTAATGCTCACTGCATTCGGCTGTTCGACTATGGCAAGAGTAAGCCCGTTACTATTGCACACATGCATGGGCTGTATGACAAACGCGGCAAGATCGATAGCGACATTCGTGAAGATCAAGCTCGTGCGTTTGCGTCGTTGATCGGTGACGTTGCCGAAGATGGTGACGCTGTTGTTGCTTGCGGCGATTGGAATGTTCTGCCTACCAGCAGCACGTTCACCATCTTGAAGAAGTTATGGCTGCGGGACTTGGTTGTGGGTGGCGGTCATACCGACACTCGCTCCAGCTTCTACAAGAAAAACCCACGCTACGCCGACTACATGATGGTCTCGCCGAGCGTGCGAGTACTCGACTTCGAGGTGGTTGCTGATCCGGAGGTCTCCGATCACCGACCGCTTGTGCTGAATTGCGAATAGGGAGGAGCGAGATGAAAGAAGCGAAGTACTTTGAGCATGTTGACAGGTCAGCAGATGCTGCGCCTGGTGTGCGTGTAGTCGAGTGGCTCAAGCTTGCCTACAACAAAGATGCCCCGTCGGGCTGGGGAGAAGTGGTAATCTATCGTCCTCTTGATCAGGATGCTTACGTGTACAAGGTCAAGGGCGGTTGGGATTTCCGACCACTTGGCGAGTTCATGCAGCGCTACCATCCCATCCTCGATGGGGAGCGCATCGCCGAGCTCGAGAAACTTTCGGCCACGATCTACGATCCGCGTGCATGGGCCGAGTTCAGGTTTAGTGGCGTTCAGAAAAAAAATAACCACTGAAGTTCAAAACTTTACCGGCGCGACCCCTCAAAAGGCCGTGCCGATTTCTTTTACACTTCTTACTTCCTGCTGCTTAAAGCAGCTAGGAAAGTAGGAGGAGATTTTCTGTCATAAACAGAGTAGAATAGGGGATAAGTAAAGTAAGAAACATGCATCCCTTAACTCACCAAATCAAGAACTGCGGCTTGAAAAATACCGAGGAGCACCAACGCTTGATGGCTGCAAAGAAGTAGTAAGATAGGGGGATGGAACGATTCAAATTAATACCCTCTGTTTATTTAATATTGGAGCAAGAGGGCAAGATACTGCTCTCGCGGCGGTTTAACACCGGCTTCGAGGACGGTAAGTATGGGCTCGTGGCTGGTCATGCCGAGGAGCATGAGGCAATGAGTGCGGCTATGATACGCGAGGCCGAGGAAGAAGCGGGTATTACTATTAAGCAGGAGGATTTGCAGGAGGTGGTAACCATGCATCGCAATTGCGGCGACCATGAGCGCGTAGACTTTTTCTTTACTGCCGAAAAATGGGAGGGGGAGATACAAAACAGAGAGCCTGAAAAATGTGATGACCTGCGCTGGTTTCCTATCGGCGATATGCCCGCCAATGTAATCCTGTATATTAAAGAGGCGATAGGATGTTTTGAAATCGGCAAAACATATATTGAGTTTGGATTTGAATAATACTATGCGCATACGCGAATCATCCGGAGGGATTGTGGTGGGGAGTGATGGCCGTATGGTTTTAGTTTACCAAGGCGGCAACTCATGGTCGTTTCCAAAAGGTGGGATCGATCCGGGGGAGAGTGTGCTTGATGCGGCCAAACGCGAGATCCGAGAGGAGTGCGGGATAACCGAGCTTACGTTGGTGGCCTCGCTCGGGCACTACGAGCGCTACTCCATTGCCAAAGACGGCGTGAGCGAAGATATAGAGCACGGCTTGCGCAAGCGCACGATGTTTTTATTTGCCACCAAGCAAGAGGTGCTCTCGGCCGACGGCATCGAGATAACCGAAGCTCGCTGGGTTACGGTTGATGAGGCTATCAAGTTGCTCACGCACCCAAAAGATAAAGAGTTTTTAGCAAGCGTGCGGAGCAAAGTCGAAGCCATTGCGATAGAATAGAATCATGACTCCGCTTGACCCGCTTACGCTCATACCCGCCGCTTTTCTTGCCGGCCTGCTTATGTTTTTGGCGCCGTGCACGCTGCCGATTGTGCCGGGATATCTTGCGTTTATTGCCGGCGTTCCTGAGGGTTCTTTGCAAAAAAGGAGTGCGCGTAGGCGGGTCTTAATAAACGCCATTGCATTTGTACTTGGTTTCTCGCTCGTTTTTATTTTACTCGGCACGTTTGCCGCGGCTTTAGGCAGCTTCCTCGGGCCGTGGAAGGACACTCTCTCTCGCGCGGCGGGCGCAATCATCATTATTTTTGGCCTCACGATGCTAGGGCTTGTGCGCATCCCGGCGCTCAGCGGCGAAAAGCGCATGGCTATCCCGCATTTTTTAACTATAGGCAAAGCGCACAGCTCGGCGCTTATCGGCGCGCTCTTTGCGCTCGGCTGGAGTCCGTGCATCGGCCCCATACTCGGGAGCATTTTGCTGTTTGCCTCCACTAGCGCCACCGCGCCGCAGGGCGCGCTCCTCCTTGCGGTATTTTCTCTTGGGCTCGGGCTGCCGTTTATTGCAACGGCGCTTTTGCTTGAGCGCGCGGGCGCGGCTTTTGCCCGCTACTCAAGATTTGTAAATGCACTCTCACTCGTTGGTGGAGTTGTGCTCATTGCGCTCGGCATGCTCATGCTCTTTGGAGATATGAGTGTGCTTGTTACGTGGGGTTTTGGCGCGTTTGACGGCCGCTACGGCGCATTGCTCAAGTACATGTAATCGGCTAGGATAGAGTCAATGAAGCCGCTTATATACGTACTTACCACGGCCGTGACCCTCTTGCTTATCTCCCGCTACATACCGGGGATTTTGGTCGAGAGTTTTTACACCGCTCTTATCGTGTCATTGATCTGGGGCATACTGGGCCTTACGGTGCGGCCGGTGTTAAAAATATTGACGCTCCCTATTAACATCCTCACGCTGGGGCTCTTTTCCTTTGTACTCAACGCGCTGTTGTTTTGGTTTTTGGCGACCTTTATTGCCGGTT
>DATCEW010000069.1:0-5095 GCA_036509865.1 Minisyncoccota bacterium | reverse complement strand
TGCCCGCTGCACCCGCCATCGCGTAGTTGGAGGATGCTGCAAGACCGATTTTTATCAAATCGCCAAGCCGCAACACATCGCCTACCTTAAGGCCCCAATCGCCCGCGTCGCTCCCTCCCAAGGTATCTTGGTTGGTAAGTGTGATGAGTGTGCTTGTGGCGACGTTGTTTAATATTGCGTGCGCGGTCATGAGCTTGGTGATAGAGGCAAGCGGCAAGGTAAGCTGGCCGTTTTTATCGTATAAAATTTTTCCCGTGGTCGGGTCATATAGTATAGCCGCTTTAGCGCTCAGTGCGCCATCGCGGAGATGTAAGGGAGCACTTGTGTCCGTGGCCAGTGCCGTGGCGGCTGCTTGTGTTTGCGGTTGTGCGGATTTTAAAAATAAACCGCTTGAGTAACATAAAAAAATAATCAGCATAGTGCAGCCGAGAGCTGCACTTGCAAGAGATAGTAATACTGAAGCGGGCAGATGAGGAAATTTTACAATCATAAGGCATCCGGTACCCGCTCCTCTCTGGCGCGATACGCAGCTTCGAGTTGCTCTAATTTTGCACGCGTCTCGGCATATGCCGGCAGCTCTGATACAGATCGTACTCCGAGCAACGCCATAAGCTCTGTGGTGGGCTCATATAAAAACGAACGCTCATCTTTAGGGTTAGATACCTTGCGCACCAGGGCGCGCATCGTAAGCGTGCGCAGTGTTTGGGTTGAGTTGACTCCGCGGATAAAATCTATTTCCGCCCGAGTGAGGGGGCCGCGGTAAAGTATCGCAGACAATGCTTCCAATCCCGCGCGGCCAATCTCACGCGAGTACTCCTCTTTTTGCAGCTGTTCGATAAGCAGGCTTGCCGCGGGGGCGGTGCGCAACTCCACCTGAGCGCCGTCATCTACCAGTGTTATGCCTCCCGTAAGACGGGAAGCAAATATAAGAAGGGCCGCCGCAATGTCTTCTGATGATACTCCGAGCTTTTTAGCCAGCTCGGTTTTTGACATCGGGCGTCCCAACGCAAAAAGCAGCGCCTCTATGTGCGCGGATGTTTCTTCGACAGTGACGTGCTCATTCATAGGACGGAGTGGATACGCTGTCGGACTCAAGCGTTATGTCGCCGTAGTCTCTCTCTTGCGTCGCCTTGATTATACCCTGTTTGACGAGCTCTAATAAGGCTAAAAAGCTGATGATGATCTCTCCGCGCTCTTTATTTTTGCCGACGCCGGCAAACTCTTTAAACGAGAGACGGAGTGCCGAGGTAACGCGCTCTTGCAAGCGCTCGATCATCTCCTCGATGGACATGATCGTTTTAACTTGCACTTTGGGGAGCGCAAGATGCTGCGGGAAGCCGGCTATGAGCGCTTGCGCCGCGCCGTGCAGGCTTGAGAGCGTCACCGAAGGGTCCGGGATAAACGCGGGGCTCATCTCCTGTGCGGTGCCCTCGTAGAGCATGGGCTCCTCCAGCTGCCCTACTAGCTCTTTGGCGGCGTTTTTAACAAGCTGATATACCGCTAAGCGATACTCGAGCTCTTTAATATCTTCAGACTCCTCATCGGTAAGCGTGAGGAGCGGCAACAGCGAGCGCGATTTTATCAAAAGCAAAGTGGCTGCAAGGGCAACAAACTCGGCCGTCTCCCCCACCGGCAGGCTCTCCATGCTGTTAACGCGCGCAAGATACTCCTCGGTTACCATTGCAAGCGCGATGTCATTAATGAGCAGCTTGCGCTTCTCTATCAGCTCAAGCAGCAAATCGAGCGGCCCTTCGTATATGGGTGTTTTAATGCTGATGGGCATAGCTTTCTATCAGTGCCAACAGCAAACGTACCGGCACTCCGGTGGCGCCTTTGGCGAGCTGTTCTCCTGGAGTTGAGGTCATTTTTGGTGCAATATCGAGGTGCGCCCATGGGCAATCGAGTTCTTTAGCAAATACTTCAAGGAATTTGCCCCCGGCTATAACGCCGCCATAACGGCTGCTGCTCGCGGTGGAGATGTTGGGCACGTCACCAAATGTGCCTTTGATCATCTCGTCGTACTCTTCCCAAAGTGGAAACGGCCATAGGTAGTCGCCGCTTTGCTCGCCGAGCTCCTCTAAAAGATCGCCAAACTCAGGGTCGTTGCTCATGAGTGCCGAGGCTCCAGTGCCGAGCGCGACAAGTGCTGCGCCGGTAAGCGTTGCCACATCAACAACTGCCACTGGATTATATTTTTTTGCATAGGTAATGCCGTCCGCCAAAATGACGCGGCCCTCGGCGTCGGTATTGAGCACTTCAATTGTTTTGCCGGAGAGCGAGGTGAGGATGTCGCCGGGGCGCACGGCGTCTTGGCCTGGTGAGTTTTCGACCGCGGGGATAATCCCCACGACATTGGTTGCAAATTTAAGTTTGGCAGCAAGTGCTACTGCGTGTATCACTGCCGCACCGCCCGACATATCCATGTGCATCTCATACATATGATCGCCCGGTTTAAGATTAAGGCCGCCGGTGTCAAAAGTTACGCCCTTACCAACTAACACAATTGGTTTTGAGCGCGCTTTACCGGCGCCCCAATACTCCATGACAATAAACTGCGGCTCCTCGGCGGAGCCTTTGGCGATACCAAGCACGGCGCTGAGCCCGAGCTTCTGCATCTCAGCGCGGCCAAACACCTTTACTGCGGCCTTGGTGCCCTTAACGGCCGCTTTAGCAGCTGCGGCAAGGGTTTTTGGCGTCATATCACCGCCGGGAGTATTTGAAAGCTCGCGCGTTGCATTGACCTCGGCACCGATGAGCTCGCCGCGGCGTATGCCGACCCACCCATCCTTAGGTGCGTTTGCAATTGCTATCTCCTCTACATAATTCCAACCCTCTTTCGGTTTTGTCTTGTAAGTGTTGTGCTCGTAGTTGGCCATTGCAAAAGCGATTGTTGCTACCTCGCCTACTGCTTCATCCATAGCATCATCCGGTAATAGTGCGCGGATATTTTTCCAATCAAGCGCTAAAGATTTAATATTATTTTGTTTGGCAATCGCAACAACTTTACGCATCAACAAAACAAACTTGCGCCGCGAAAGTCCAGCTCCTTCGCCACTTTTCTCTACCGGCGTGCCATAACCAATATGAAGCTCCTGTGTTACTGCTTTATCTACAAATTTATTGAGCGAGCCTTCAATTATTTGTACAGTAACTGCAGCCTTTTTTACCTTGTCAGTAATCTTCATATAAGGCTCAGTATAGCCTCAAATTAAGGTATTTTCTATCTATTGACAGATTACATTTTAATATGTAAGATGTTGGTATCGATAGAGTCTTACTTTGTCGGGTCGCTCAATCGTCGGGCGGCTCTTTTTTTATGTCTATTCTTTTTTATCGGTCGAGAGTAATGAGTCGATGCGGTTCATGTCGCGGGGGAACATCGTTGCTTCGCGGACATTTTTGAGGCCCAAAATTTGCATAGTCATGCGCTCGGCACCAAAGGCAAAGCCGCCTTCGGGCGGTACCCCGTAGCGAAACGCCTCAAGGAACATCTCAATTTTTGCTGGGTCCATCCCCCACTTCTGCACATGCTCCATGAGTTGCGCGTAGTCGCTGATGCGGCGCCCGCCCGAGAGCCATTCGACACCGCGACACAGCAAGTCCATCCCTTCGTTAAACTCCGGCGCCTCGGGGTTAGGATACACGTAAAAAGGCTTTTGTCTGGTTGGATATCCATAGACATACACAAAATCAGAGCCTGTCTCCTCTTTAATTATGTCGCAAAGTATGCGCTCGTCCTCAGCATTAAGATCTTTGTCGCCGCGGACATCTCGGCCATTTTTTGCAAAGATTTTTTCCTGCGCGTCGGTTAAGGAGAGCGTGGGCGTCTCGTCTATCATTGCGGGAAGCGTCGCGCCTAAAAGCTCGAGCTCTTTGCCGCAGCGGTTTTTGAGCTCTCCTAAAATAAAGCGCACGGTAGCCTCCGACATATCGCGCACATCCCGCCATGAGTTGATAAAGGCCATCTCGGCATCAAGCGAGACTATCTCGGTGAGATGGCGCGTGGTGACGCTCGGCTCGGCACGAAACACTTTGTTTACCGAAAAAACCCGCTCAAAAGCAGTCATGACGATTTGTTTGTAAAGCTGGGGTGATTGCGAGAGATATGCCTCTTTATCAAAATATTTGATCTTAAAGACCTCTGCCCCACCCTCCGCTGTGGCGGGCACTATTGCCGGCGCTTGAAATTCAAAAAAGTCTTTGGATTTCATAAACTCTCTAAAGGAGTCGATGATGACTGCCTGTACTTTAAAAATTGCCTGCAAGCGCGGATGGCGGAGCGTAAGCGCGCGGTGGTCGAGCTCGGTCGGCAGGTCGAGGTTGTAGCCGTCTAAGGACATGTCAAACGGCAGCGGCTCAGCTTTGGCAAGTATAGTAATGGAGGTAATCTCAAGCTCGATGTCGCCGTTTTGGACTTTTTCGTTGCGGTTTTTTTCAGGGCGCTCGTTGACCTTGCCCTCCACCGACACCACATACTCGGAGCGGATTTCTTTGGCGGTTTCTATCGCCTCGCTTTGCGGCAGTACCACGCCTTGCACGCTCCCCGAGCGGTCTCTAAAATCAAAAAAGACCATCTTACCCTGGTCGCGCCGCACGCTTACCCAGCCCTGTATTAAGACAGTCTCGCCCTTTTTGCTCTGCAAATTGCCAATAAGTGTTCGGTCCATAAAATTATTTATATTGTTACGCCTATTTTTTGCCGCACATCTGCCATTTTTATCGATGCAATTGCGCGAGCTTTTTCAGCGCCATCCTTCAAAATCTTTTTAACCTCTTCGTCAGTAATAGTGTCGCGCCTCTCTCTCATCGGAGCAACCACTGCCTCAATATCTGCAATAAGCGCCTCTTTGAGCACTTTATAATTACCTATATTGGTATCATACAGTGAGTCGAGCTCTACTTCTGTACGAAATAGTTTGTGAATCGCATAGACATTTGCCGGCCGCTCTCCGCTTGAATCTGTCACGATGCTCATCACTGCTTTAGATATTTCGTCTTTAGTGCCAAACAACGGGATTGTGTTTTTGTAGCTTTTGCTCATCTTTTGGCCGTCGGTGCCGGGGACTATGGCAACCGCTTCTTGGATCTTCTCGCC
>DATCEW010000068.1:0-5013 GCA_036509865.1 Minisyncoccota bacterium | reverse complement strand
TTACCTCTCTTTGGCTCGCGGTCTCTAAACGAGCCTTACTTTATTTTGACGGGCATGACACAATAGAGTTATGCACAGGCGCGGCTTTACACTCATCGAGCTGCTCGTTGTTATCGCTATCATCGGCATCCTCGCCTCTATAGTGCTGGTGGCGCTCGGTGGCGCACGCACCAAGTCGCGCGATGTCAGCCGCATCTCGGAGTTGCAAGAGATGCTCAAAGCCATTACCATGGCTGATCTCAATAGCAATGTACCGGCGCCTTTGGGCTGCACTAATCCGACGGGTACTAATCTTATTAGTGCATGCAGCTTTCTTTCCGGATTTAGTGACCCGACAGGCACGCTTAACTGTGCAAAAGGCCCTTTCCCTGTGCCGCGGGTATGTCAATATACGGTGTTAGACCCAACCGGCGCGGCACTCTCTACAGAAAATTTTGAGATATGTGCATACCTTGAGGGCGGCGGCGCTATAGCAGGCGTGCCTACGACCGGCGGCAATGTCAATATTACCAGCACCGGCAATACCTACGCTATCGCCGCGGGGTGTTAATATTAAAGAGTTATACTAGTACGTATGAAATCTTTTTCTGAAAGGCGCGGGTTTACCCTTATCGAACTTTTAGTCGTTATCGCCATCATCGGCATCTTGGCGTCTATCATCGCGGTATCGCTCAGCTCCGCCCGCGCAAAGGGGCGCGACGCCAAGCGCATCTCCGACATCCGCAGCATGCAGCTCGCACTCGAGGAGTACTACAACGACAATAGTTCATACCCGGTATCACTTTTTGCTCTTGCGCCTACCTATATCTCATCAATACCTAAAGACCCGGGAGATAACTCAACGTCGTATGCGTACTATGCGCTTGGACAAAAACAGGGTATTGTTGCTCTTTGTAGCGCTGCCCTTCCGGCAGTTGCTTACCATATAGGGGTAGGTCTCGAAGATGGTACCAACCCGGCATTGCTGCAAGATGCAAACCAATCTGCCACCTGGAGCATTGGAGGAACGCCTTTAGGTGTGTGTAATAGCACTGTAGGTTGGAGTAACGGCTTTAACGGTAAGGGACCGGTTACGACGAGCGGCAGTCTGGTGAGCTGTATGACGGGGGGAGATGTCTCTTCGCCTCCGCCAAGCCAGTGCTACGACCAGACCAATTAATTAAGGATGTTTACTATTTTATTGGCGGGTGCGGCGCTCCTTGGCGTTATAATCGGTAGTTTTTTAAATGCGCTCTCCTTTCGCTTTAACACCGGGCGGCGGTTTTTTAGCGCGCAGGGGATGGGCGGCCGCTCTCGCTGCATGCAGTGCGGGCATACTCTTGGCGGCCTCGACCTTGTGCCGGTGTTGTCGTTTGTTTTTTTAGGAGGGAAGTGCCGCTACTGCGGCTCGCGTGTCTCTTTGCAATATCCGCTTGTCGAGCTGCTAGCCGGAGCCCTTGCCGCGGGTGTATATCTTGCCAATCCAAGCGTCCTCGCTTTTGCGTTTTGGTTTTTTGTATGGATGACGCTGCTTTTTGTCGTGCTGTATGACATCAAACACACCATAATCCCCTGGAGCTGCTCGCTGCTCTTAATTGCGCTCGCGTTTGCACAGCTTTTTTACCACTTTGACACGCTCCAGCTTGCAATACCGGGCCTTTGGGTATTGCTTTCCGGGCCGCTTTTGGCGCTACCGCTCTTTTTGCTCTCGCTCGTGTCGTGGGGCCGCTGGATGGGATGGGCCGATAGCGTGCTCGAGCTCTCGCTCGGAGCTTTTTTAGGTTTAAGCGCGGGAGCAACCGCGCTCATGCTGGCGTTTTGGAGCGGTGCCATCGTGGGGATTTTCCTTCTTTTGCTCTCCCGTCTGTCTTTTTATATCTCCTCCCGAGGAGGAAGTTTTAGGTATACAATAAAGAGCGAGATGCCGTTTGCTCCGTTTCTTATCCTTGGAGCCGCGCTCGCGTACTTTTTTCATGTCGATTTTTTCTCCACAATTTAAGGGTACACTTATGCCGCTTAGAGCGGCGCGTTCTTCCTCTAAGCGCGGCTTTACCCTTATCGAGCTTTTAGTCGTGATGGCTATTATGCTTATTATTACCGGCATTATGCTGGTCAATCAGGCACGGTTTGACAGCTCTACCGTATTGCGCTCGCTTGCCTACAGTGTGGCGCTTTCGGTGCGGCAAGCGCAGGTGTACGGCACCTCAGTGTATGGCACGACCAACAGCAGCAGCATTACGTATGCCTCTGCCTACGGTATCTACTTTAGTGCAATCCCCGGGCAATATATCCTCTTTGCCGATTTAAACAGCAACGGCAAGTATGATTCCGGGGAGGATGTAAAAGTGTTTACGCTCAGTAGCGGGTATGTCATATCCGATTTTTGCGCCGCGCAATCAGGCTTGCCCGTGCCCAGCAATCCTCAGGCCTGGTGCGAAAGCGGCGGCACCATATCAAACCTCAGCATACTGTTTAGCCGGCCTAATCCCGATGCCTGTTTTGCCACGAGCCTCCAAACGGGGCCGTGCGCAGCGGGCGGCACTCCATACTACTCGAGCGCACAAATACAAATACAAAATAAGAACGACCCTACCAATGTGCGCAGCATCATGGTAACTACCACCGGGCTGATATCAGTGCAATGAAAAATATGAAAAAAGGTTTTACGCTTATCGAAATGCTCGTCTCAATAGCGCTGTTTTCAGTCGTGATGGTCATGGCGCTCGGCGCCCTGCTCTCGCTCTCGGTTGCCGATAGAAAGGCAGAGGCGCTTAAGTCGGCGGTAGACAATCTCAACTTTGCGCTCGACTCCATGTCGCGCGTGATACGCACTGGCTCCGGGTATCATTGCGGCTCGGTGCTCGGAGGAGACTGTCCTGGCGGCAGTAATGAGTTTGTCTTTACCGCCAACACGGGTGTGCAAACCTACTATAGGCTTGAGAGTTCTGTTACCGACAGCTTAGCCAATGCGCAAACAAGTTGCGGACAAACGGCAATCAGCGCGCCCATGTGCGGGCAAGCCACCGCGGCGGCGGGTTGTTTGGAGCGCTCTACGGATGGGATAAACTGGGCGGCCATTACCGGGCCCAACGTGGTAATACAAGACTTCAGCGCTAACGGCGGGTATCCTTTTTATGTCTTTGGCTCGGCTGTGGGCAGCGCCGATAATAGGCAGCCGATAGTGATAATGACCATAGGCGGCTACACGCAGGTGAGTGCTTCGCAGCAAGGCTGTTTTCATGTACAGAGCGCCGTAACTCAACGCATTTATGATCAATAAAATAAAAGTACGTAAAAAAGGGTTTACGTTGATGGAGACGCTGGTAGCAATAGTGGTGCTCTCGATTGCTATTACCGGCCCGCTTACTATTGCGCAAAAAGGCCTGCAGGCCGCTCTTATCTCCAAAGATCAAATTACCGCGTTTTACTTAGCGCAGGACGCTATCGAGTACCTCCGCTATGCGCGCGACACCAATTGCTTAGCAGCCGGCTCGGTGGCTGGCGGCTGTCCGGCGGGGGTTTGGCTCGCCGGCAACGGCAACACGGCGCAAACCATCAGCTTGACCCCGTGCGTGAGCACCAGTGGCACGTCTGCTTGCACGGTAGATGTGATAGCGGCAACGCAGCCCTCTACCTGCTCCGGCAGCGTTTGTACGACTCCTATAAACTATGACTCAACTCATAATTATTTTACGTACGTGAGCGGCTCTCCCAGCATCTTTACTCGCACGATAACCATTACCTCTCCAGTGTGCGCCAGCGGGGGTTCGCCCTGCAATACAAACGAAGCCGCAATAGCAGTAACCGTCTCCTGGAAGGATCCCATCTCCCACTCGGTAATAGTTAGAGAAAATATTTTTGACTGGCAATAATTATGACTATTTTTACTAACAAAAGAGGATTTACCTTATTTTTTGCATTGCTGGTGGCAAGCCTCGCGCTCGCTATCGGGCTTGCCATCTATGACATCACGGTGCGAGAGCTTACGCTCTCCGAGGTAGCGACAGAGTCGCAGTATGCGATATATGCCGCCGACAGCGGCGCCGAGTGCGCTTTGTATTGGGAAAATAAATATAAAGATATCAACGGTAGCCCGCTGAACGGTGGCAGCGGCAGTGCCTTTGCGACATCCTCCACTGATACGCAAATTCCTACAACTGGCGGTGGCATTATTTGTAACGGCCAAGATATTATCGTGGCAGGTTCATGGCCGCAAATTGCCGACGCGAACGCCGCAACCACCACTTTTACTATCGCTGGCGCAACGGCTCAGGCACCTTGCACGGTTGTATATGTGTATAAGAGCGGCTTTCCATCGGTAACCAACGTCATTTCGCACGGCTACAATACGTGCACTGCGGGGTCGCTGCAGCTTGAGCGCGTGTTTAAGGTCTCCTACTAAAAAAACGCCTGTCGTCTATACTGTCTCTATGATTCCTAAAGGCGTATGCGAGCGCTACGAGGCACTCAAAAAGGAGGTCAACCGCCACCGCCGCCTCTACTATGTGCTTGAGCAGCCCCAGATAGCCGACAGCGCTTACGATGAGCTTGAGCAAGAGCTGCTACGGATTGAAGAGGAGTATCCCGAGCTTGCAACCTCAACCTCGCCAACGAGGCGCGTGGGCGGCGCGGCAGAGCAAAAATTTAAAAAAGTGCGGCATGCGGTGCCGCAGTGGTCGTTCAATGATGCGTTTACTCCCGAGGATATGCGTACGTTTGATACGCGTATAAAGAGAGAACTTCGAAAAGCTCCTGCAAAAGGGAGAGATGAACGGGACCCCAACTCCCTTTTGCAGGACTTTCCAAAGTTCTCTTACGTCTGTGAGTTAAAAATAGACGGGCTTAAGGTGGTGCTTACCTACGAAAAGGGAATGCTCAAAACCGCCGCGACTCGCGGCAACGGCGTCGTGGGCGAGGATGTCACGCACAACGTGCGCACTATTCTGAGCGTGCCGCTCGTGCTCTCGCGGCCGGTTGATGTCATTGTCGAGGGCGAGGTGTGGATGAGCGAGCAAGCGCTGCAAAAAGTAAATA
>DATCEW010000067.1:0-8232 GCA_036509865.1 Minisyncoccota bacterium | reverse complement strand
GGCTCACGGCTATTACCGGCGTCTCGGGCTCGGGCAAGTCTACTTTTTTGTACGATATTTTGTACGAAAATCTGCGCGCCCGCTTCGATAAAAGATACCGCAGCAATAAAATATACAACGCGTCGGTGTTTAAAGGCAGCGAGCATTTAAGCCGCGCTATCTTGATTGACCAAAGTCCTATCGGCCGTACGCCGCGCTCAAACCCCGCCACCTACACCGGCTCGTTTGTGTTTGTCCGCGAGCTTTTTGCCGAGAGTGTCGAGGCGCGCGCCCGCGGCTGGAAGGCATCGCGCTTTTCCTTTAACGTGCCGCAAGCGCGCGGCGGCGGCCGTTGCGAGGCATGCGAGGGCAACGGCACCATAGCGGTCGAGATGCACTTTTTGCCCACTGTGTATGTAACCTGCGACGTGTGCAACGGCAAGCGCTTTATGAAGGAGACGCTTGAGATAAAATATAAGAAGAAAAATATTTTTGAGGTGCTCTCGATGACGGTCGAGGAGGCGCTCAAATTTTTTGAAGATATCCCGGCTATTTACGATAGGCTGAAGACGCTTGAGGAAGTGGGCCTCGGCTATTTGCAGCTGGGGCAAAGCGCTACCACGCTCTCGGGTGGAGAGGCGCAGCGCGTCAAAATATCCGCCGAGCTGTACCGCCCGCATTTGCAAAAAACAATCTATCTGCTCGACGAGCCTACCGTTGGCCTCCATTACGAAGACGTGCAAAAGCTCATTGATATCCTCAACCGCTTGGTAAGTGCCGGCAATACCGTGGTGCTTATCGAGCACAACATGGACATCATAAAAAGCGCCGACTATATCTTGGACTTTGGCCCGGAGGGCGGCGCAGGCGGCGGCAATTTGGTTGCCAAAGGCACCCCGGAGGAGGTGGCCAACAATAAGCACTCGCACACCGGCAAATATCTTAAGCGGGTGCTGAAGGGGATATAGGTGCATAACATGCTTGCACAGAGAAGTTTTTTCGTGCATAGTTGGACTTTAGAAGCTCTATCTACATAGGTATGCAATTTGGGAGGCTGGTCATGTATCTTGATACGACTCTATCGAGCGATGTAAGGGCGTCGGTTAAGAAACCTCTTGATATCACCACTGAGGTAATACTGTCGACTTTGCGGCAGCATTTCAGTAGACAAAGACCGCACAATACGTTGACCGATCTTGGTGTTATCTGTCGGGCGTATGTCGAGTACCACAAAAACTGGGGGCGCACGACCAATATGTCATATTGGGTTCGCCGACGTTTGCGGGGCGAGTATGAGTATGTACGCGAAAAAGGACGTTTGACTGAAAAGTCTTTTTTGCGCACGGTCTACGATCGTTTTTGTCTTGAAGATGATAACGATGAGTTAGAAAAAGTTCCAAAGAAGCCTACACGAGAGGAGATATTTCGGCGCATCGATATGATGAACAAATCTATAGAGAGCTGGGACACACGGCCGTACCCGCCTCCGTTGCCCATGCACATACCGCAGCGTAAACAGTTTACATACTTTGCCGGTCGGGGGCGTGATCATGTCGAGGTGTTTCGCGTCTTGGAGGAGCGCTTTAAAACGGCGGATAAGCAGGAGATATTTCTGCAATCGTTTACTCTCTTGTGCCCCGTCATTACTCCGGAAGCGTGCACCATGGTCATCCAAGCGCTTCAGGATTTTAAGGTTGGCGCACCGCTCCCGTGCTTTGTCCTGGCTGCATATTGCAAATCGGTGTAAGTGCAATTACTTGCCTCAGCGCACGCGCTGGGGCACTATTCTTTACATATGACCCTCGAGCAATTCAAAAAAAAGATGCAAAAAATGCCGGACTCGTCCGGGGTTTATTTCTTTTTAGATAAGCAAAAAAAAGTATTGTACATAGGCAAGGCCACCAGCTTGCGCAGCCGCGTGCGCAGCTACTTTGCCGCCGATTTGCACCAAACGCGCGGACCGGTGATTGTGGACATGATAGAAAAGGCGCGCAGCATCGACTGGCGCGCCACCGACTCGGTGCTTGAGGCGCTCATACTTGAGGCAAATTTAATCAAGCACTACAAGCCCAAGCACAATACCGACCTCAAAGACGACAAAAGTTTTAATTATGTAGTGATTACGAAAGAGGATTTTCCTAGAGTACTTTTAGTCAGGGGCAGAGAGCTGACTTTTAAAAACTCCCTAAAAGGGAGAGATGAACGGGAGCCCAACTCCCTTTTAGGAAATTTTGTAAAAGCCAGCAAAGACAAAATACAAATCGCGCCAGCTCACACGTTTGGGCCGTTTCCTCATGGTTTGCAATTAAAAGAAGCGCTTAAAATAATTCGTAAAATTTTCCCCTATCGCGACACATGCACACCTTGTATCGAGCAAAAAAACGTTGTATGCAAGCCATGTTTTAATGCTGCACTCGGGCTCTGCCCCGGCGTGTGCTCCGGAGCGATATCAAAAACCGAGTATCGCAAAATAGTGCGGCGCATCACGATGCTCTTTCAAGGCAAAAAGCTTGAGCTCATCAAAGCGCTTGAGCGCGACATGAAGGCCCTTGCAAAAGCCGAGCGGTTTGAGGAGGCGGCCAAGTTGCGGGGGCAGGTGTTTGCGCTCCAACACATACAAGATGTTTCTTTAATAAAAGATGAATATCGCACCCCCTCGACTATGCTCGGGGCAATTCGCTCGGCGCGAATCGAGGCCTACGATGTGGCGCATTTGGGCGGCAGTGCCTCAGTGGGCGTTATGACGGTGGTCGAAAACGGCATGCCGCTTAAAAATGAGTATCGCAAATTTAAAATTAAAACCGCTAAAGCGGGCGACGACACCGGCGCCTTGCGCGAGGTACTCTCGCGCCGCTTGGCGCACGAGGAGTGGCAGATGCCGCGCATTATTGTGGTAGACGGCTCTACTGCGCAGCTTAATACGGCGCACAAAGTGCTCGAGGAGTACGGCATCCGCATCCCCGTGCTAGGCGTTACAAAAGACGAGAAGCATCGCCCGCGGGCGATTAAAGGCGATCGCGCGATTGTTGCCGAGCACGAGCACGACATCTTGCTTGCCAATGCCGAGGCACATCGTTTTGCCATAACCTATCATCGTAAACGTCGCAGTGCGCAAATGGGGTTATAATAAATATATGCGAACAGTAGTTGGAGTATTGCGCGGCGGGCCGTCGAGCGAGTATGAGGTGTCGCTCCGAAGCGGCGCAAGCGTGCTCGGCGCGCTCGATCAAGAAAAGTATGAACCGCGCGACCTTTTTGTCTCCCGCGACGGGCAATGGCACTTGCATGGTGTGCCGGTTATGCCGGAGCGCGCGCTGCGCGGGGTTGATGCGGTGTTTAATGTCATCCACGGCGAGTATGGCGAGGACGGCCGCCTGCACGAGATACTCGACGCTTTTGGCATACCGTACACCGGCTCGAGCGCTTTTGTGTCGAAGCTCGTTTTTGACAAACAGCGTACTAAAGAGGCGGCCGCAGTGCTTGGCGTTAAGGTAGCCCACGGCATCGTCATTGATGCGGGCAAAATTTCCGACATCGACAAAACGGCTCAAAACATCTTCCGCACCTTTCCGCACCCGGCGGTGGTCAAGCCGCTCTCTGCGGGCTCCTCCGTCGGGGTTACTATTGCCGACAGCTTTCATGCGCTTGCGCGCGGTCTCGAGCTTGCGCGCACCGTCGGGCCAAAAATATTAATTGAGGAATATATTCCGGGTAGGGAGGCAACGGTGGGCGTCATTGATGATTTTCGAAACGAAAAGCTCTATGCCTTGATGCCGGTTGAGATAATCCCGCCGCAAAAAAACAGGTTTTTTTCCTACGATGCAAAATACAGCGGCGAGACGGTAGAGCGCGTGCCGGGCAACTTTACCCGCGAGGAAAAAGAGCAATTAATTTCCATTGCAAAAAAAGTGCACGAGGGTCTCGGCCTCTCGCACTACTCGCGCTCCGACTTTATCGTCTCGAAGCGCGGGTTGTACTTCCTCGAGGTCAATAGCGCTGCGGCAGTCGGGCTAAGCAATGAGTCGTTATTGCCAAAAGCGCTCCATGCCGGAGGCACCACGTTCTCGCACTTTTTAGATCACGTTATCAATCTTGCTCGCCGACCAAAAAATGGATAATCTACCGCTTTCCAAACGCAAGTGCATCCCCTGCGAGGAGGAAAATACCCCGCCGCTCAAGCCAAGCGAAGCCAAGGAGCTCATGAAGCAGCTCGATGATTGGATGCTGATAGACGAAGCAAACCTGCTTGCTAAGAGTTTTAGATTTAAAGATTTTGCCGAGACGATGCGGTTTGTAAATAAAGTTGCGGCCATAGCCGAGGAGGTGGGCCACCATCCCGACCTGACCGTGAGCTACTCGAGCATTACGGTAGAGCTCATGACCCACGCGATAGGTGGCCTCTCCGAAAATGATTTTATCGTAGCGGCAAAGATAGACGAGCTGTCATAAATAAAATAAAAGGTCCGGACATTTCTGTCCGGACGGTATAGCTGGGCTGATCGTGACGATAGCCAGTCATTCTTGGTTAGGGGCATAATCGTCCCCGTTGCAGACGCCCCAGTGCAGGAAGGCGCCAGTGGCCGTGTCGTAGCAGTAAGGCTGAGGCGGCTGAGACGGCTGCTGCAACATATAACCTCCCATATAGGGTTCGTATACCGGGCCACCACCGAAGTTTCCCCGCGGCACAAACCGTTGCTGGGGCCTGAAGCGTTGTTGCGGCACAAAACGCGGCTGTGGCATGAAGTGCTGCTGCGGCGCATAATCTCGGTGTTGAGCCTGCACTGAAGCAACCGAGATGCTGAGCGCGGCGATGACACATATTCCAATGAGCTTATGCACAGGCGATTCTCCACGGTAAGAGACAAAGAGTGGCCTCCGATGGGACGATACCACTAATGTTAAATTTCGCTAGCCCCACTTCTGGACGGCGGTTAAGACCTCTTTTTACTTTCAAAAATGGCGTTAACCTAAACAGGGGCACTATTCTTCCAGATCTCTTACAGAATCAGCGTCAAGTGTTGGTTCTTGTGCAGCGGTGTCGAGCATGCCGGTAATAGTGACGTAGTCTCCCACGGATACACCCTGAGATACAATGTCTTGGCCGTCACGGTTGAGGAAGCGTGTCCCGAAATGTCGTGTTTCGTAATTGCTCGCGTTAGTGAGCACTATCCACTTGAAGTTCGTCGATCCCCACGCCGTACTGACAGTTATGGTGGTTCCGTTTACCGTCACCACCCGTGCGCTGCGCAGGAGGGTAAGCCCATTGTTGGCGATGTGCATCTCAAGAGGAAAGAGAGGGACACCGGCAGCGACTGCGGGCACGGATGCCGCCGCGGTACCTTTCGCCGCGGCTTTGTGCGGTGGAAGCGAAAAAAGAAATATGGAGAGCGAAAAAACAAAAAAGACAATACTTGCAGACAATAGGACTACAGATAAGGGGCGGCGTGCTATGTTGCTGCTAGCTCGTGGAAAGTCCAAAGAGCGGAAGTCAAAAGTCTGCACCTCCGTAAAAAAGTTAGTGGGAGGGTACGTGCGCATGGGTCTGACTATACGAAGTCTCCATGAATCACCGATGAACTCTTTTTTTACTCTACTTCCTTCATCGGTACTTCATGAGCAGGTTGTTACTTTGGTGCTAGTAGCGCGAGGAAATTTTATTATTAACTTTTTTGAAACATCATGGTAACAGTCATAAATAGTCCGAGTCCTGTCGAGAAAACAACCACTATAGAGCGAACAACAGACTCAGGCGCGGGATGGGCTGTAGCGGTCGTTATACTTCTGGTGGTAATTGTAGCCGGTGCATACTTGTGGGTACATTACCATAGAGCATCCGCCGCCGCACCAAGTGGTGGCACGAATATAAATGTGACCCTTCCAAATACCCCGAGCACGGGAGCAACCTCAAATACTGCTCCAACCCAATAGATAAAATAAGATGTTTCGTCCAACGCACATAAGGTGAAGAAGAATAAGAAAAAATGGATTGCGGGCGCTGTCGGAAAGCCAGGGGCTCTCCATAAAGAGCTTGGCATAAAGGTGGGGCATAAGATTCCCGCCGCCACACTTGCCGCTGCTGCAAAAAAGGGCGGCGTAGAAGGGAAGCGAGCGCGTCTTGCAGAGACTCTTAAGAGTTTCCATCACAAGAGGTCTCGCTGAGGTAATCAACCGCGCCTCGTAGCGGATGCTCAAACCTGCTTATTCATGCAGCTCTCACTATGTTAACGGTAGAGTGGCACTATAATAAATAACATAAATAATAATATGGACGATCAACACACAAAAGATAGTGAAGCTGACGCGGCTGACGAGCATGCGCAAACGGCAGAGAAATCAGCGGGAGAAGCACATGAAGCGGCTGCAGATGCGCATGAAGTGAAAGCCGACGAAGACAAGGACAAGAGTACGCCATCCTCATAGCCGCTGCTGGGAGTGGGGCAACCGTGACGTCAACTACAACATAATTTAGCCGCTAGATTAAACGGCGCATGTTCGTGCAAGCTACAATACAAGTTCCTTTAAGGCGAAAGACCTAATTCTCTCGCCTATGTCTGCTTCTAGTGGACCCTACCGGGATCGAACCGGTCACCTCCTCATTGCAAATGAGGCGCTCTACCAAATGAGCTAAGGGCCCTTGCTCCATTACTTTACTAAAATATCAATATATTGCAATCTGTATATGTTTGCACCCTTAGCTCAGTTGGTTAGAGCGCACCCTTCACACGGGTGAGGCCCCAGGTTCGAGCCCTGGAGGGTGCACACGTTAGTGAGACATACGAGAGCGTTAATAGAGCCATTTTCTAGCATCATCAAGATGACCTTTTTTGTGCGACCGAGACACATCGTTTGTTAAAGCCATTTTCTGCGTTCGATCCCTAGAGCCGTCAAAAATTAAAAACTATTTTAATAAAATATAATTTTTCTCACTGATTGCTATTTCCTCATTTTTATTGTATTTTGCATTCAGCTTAACCCAGTCCTTTGATACACAAGGAGTCGATGATCCCAAAAGGCAAGCAAATTGCAGTTACAGAAAACGGCGCGAATCGATGGTTTATCGTGACGCGCCGCGGACTGGGGCTCATCCGTACCGATTACGGCGAGTTTTACCAGTTCGATTTCAGCATCGATGACAGCTGGGAGAAATACTCAGTCATCGTCAACGCCGAAATCAACGGCGACCTTTGTAAAATGTTATATTGTCCTGTATGGCAAAGTCGATTTTTAAGACCGATAAATACAAAAAGGTGCGTGGCGGATACTCGCGTCTGCTCGATATCTCCTGTGCTAAGTGCGGCACGCATCTTTTTTATTACCAAAAGGACGGCCCGGGTATGCTCAAGAGGATGTACCTAGACCGCATCTATCGCTCAAAGAAGTATTCCGGTTTGCAGAATGAAAGTTTGAAGAACGTCGCGCAGCTCATCTGCCCTCACTGCAAAACACATATAGGGGTGCCGTTTAATTATGCCAAAGAAGACAGGCTGGCCTACCGCTTGTTCGTCGGGGCGGTAAGCAAGAAGATAGCGAATTCAGAAAAGGTTAAATTAATGGCCTAAATCAAGGACGGCTCTAGTGAGACCGAGACGCGTTAGACCCCTAGTGCCCGCACACGTTAGTGAGACCTACCGAGACGCGTTAACAGAGCCATTTTTTAGCATCGTCAAGATGATGGTTTTAGTGCAGCCGAGATACTCGGCCATAGATTACGTGGTACCATATTTGTTATGGACACCGAAGAACTTAACAATGCTCGCAAGGACGCTCTTGCATTTCTTACGCGACACAAAACAGGAGTGCTCGCCACGGTATCAGCCGAAAGCCACCCTCACGCGAGCATGGTCTACTACACAGCAGAGGACAATTTCGATATATATTTCCTCACGCTCATAAACAGCCGAAAATTTGAAGCCTTGCAGGCCAACCCGCGCATCGCGTTTACCGTCTCCACTCCGGACATGCCGCAGACATTGCAGATCGAGGGCATGGCAATGGATATTTCCCTTGATGAAGAAGCGGCAAAGAAAAAAGACAAGCTCGTTGATATACTCAACTCAAACCCATGGTTTTTCGGCCCTATAACCAAACTCGATCCGGCGGATAGAGTCGTCGTATGGATTCGCCCGCTCTGGATCCGCTGGGCTGACTATGCTTTCGAGCAAAGTGGCAACGAGCACGTATTCAAGGAAATTCCTATTATCAAATGGAGGATATGATGACGCGGGAGCTTCAGCGGCGCAGAGCGTAGGGAAG
>DATCEW010000066.1:0-2871 GCA_036509865.1 Minisyncoccota bacterium | reverse complement strand
CCCATTTTAAAAGCTGCGCGCGCGAGATAGAGGTCGATGCGCCGCGCCCTATTTTGGAAGGAAATTTAAAACAGCCGCTGCCGGTAATGAGCCCGATGTTAACAGGGAACGTTTCGAAATATTTTATAAACGATTCAAAATGCTGCTTGGCCAAGATTTCGGTGGGTGCCATATAGGCCACTTGGAGCGTGCCAAACGTTTGTCCCTCGGGCCGCGTGCGCACGGCGGCGTAGGCGGCCGTGGCCGCAACCGCAGTTTTGCCGCTCCCGACGTCTCCCTCAAGCAGGCGCGACATCGGGTGGCCGCTGCGCATGTCGTCTAAAATACTTTCAATAGCGCGCTGTTGCGCGCGCGTTACGGTAAAGGGGAAGGTCGCGACAAACGCATCGATGTCTTTTTTTGGCGCATCGACCTCAAAACTTTTTTCCCTTGCTTGCTGCTTGCGCTCCCGCGCGCGCTCGAGCTGGATCATGAATACTTCCTCAAACGCAAAGCGCTTGCGTGCTGCCTCGGCGTCTTTTATTTTTTCAGGCGTATGCGCCCACACGAGCGCTGTGGTAAGCGTCGGCAAGTTATATCGTTTGAGTATACCGGGAGGGATTGGGTCTTTGGCTTCTTCGATAATTCCGCCCGCCATTATTTTTGCAATCGCGTGCCGAAACCACAGCGAGGTGACCCCTCTACTTTCCGGATACATTGCAAAAAGGTCGGCAGGCTTCTCAGCAGCAGACTCTGAAAAAGTCCTCGGGCCGCGCCCGGCATCAGACGCCGAGGCGCTTCCAGACTTTTCCATAGCCTGCTCCTGAGGCGCTTCAGCTTCTAGTTGCAAGGTCTGCATGTGCTCAGCCTCAGCAATCGATACTTTTTGGAGCTGCGGGTTGGCTAAATAAAGTTTGCCCTCGCTGCCGCTCACTTTGCCCACGGCCCGCACTCGCGTGCCATCAAGATACATCTTTGCAATGTAGGGCTGGTTAAACCACCGGAGTTTGATGCGGCCGGTTGCATCGCGCAGATACCCCTCGCTCACGGGTGTGCGGCTCTTCCAGCTTTTTTTCGTTTCCATTTTTTCGAGCACTCCAATGATACTTGCCTCGGTGCCAAGCACGAGCCCCGCCACCGCCGCCTCGCCGCCAGCTTGCTCGTAGCGAAAAGGGAAGTAAAAAAGCAAATCCCGAATAGTTTTAATCCCAAGCTTGGCGAGAGCACTTTTATGCGCATCGCTGAGACGAAAAACACTAGAGAGAGGATCACTAAGTTTCATAGTATCTCTGAATATACACCTCGCGCCTCGGAGAGTATACTCAAAGGATGACTAAAAATCCCAACGATATAAAAGCCATTGCCCTGCACAAAAAATTGGGCGGGAAGATACGCATAGTGCCCGCTATGCCGGTTAAAGACCGCGGCGATCTCTCTCTTATATATACGCCGGGGGTTGCGGCGGTGTCATCGTTGGTGGCAAAACCTAAAACACTCTCAGCGCAGGCGGTGCTCGCCCGCGCATATACTATAAAAGGCAAGATGATCGCGGTTATCTCCGACGGCACCGCGGTGCTCGGGCTCGGCAACATCGGCCCGTATGGCGCGTTGCCGGTGATGGAAGGGAAGGCCGCGCTGTTTAAAACATTTGCAAACGTCGATGCATTTCCGATTACGCTTGAGATGCCGGCGCAAAGTGACGCCAAAAAATATATTGAGAGCGTGGTAGAGACCGTGTGTGCCATTGCACCCGCGTTTGGCGGCGTTAACCTCGAGGATTTTGCCGCACCTAATTGTTTTGAGATAGAGGAGCGCATAAAAGCGCGGCTCGATATCCCCGTGATGCACGACGACCAGCACGGCACTGCTATCGCGGTGTTGGCCGCGCTTATAAACGCCGCCAAGGTAGTCAAAAAAGATTTAAAAAAAATAAAAGTGGTTGTCTCCGGCGCGGGAGCGGCAGGTACCGCGATTACCAAGTTGCTCTATAAAGCGGGCATCAAGGACATTATTGTGCTCGACAGCAAAGGGATTATTGATGATGGCAGGAAGGAGCCGCATAAAAAAGAATTGGCAAAAGTGACTAACCCGCGCGGCATTAAGGGAGGCTTGCAAGATGCGCTCCTTGGCGCCGATGTGTTGATAGGAGTCTCCGGGCCAAACCTCATGGGTGCTAAAGAGGTATCGATGATGGCGCAAGGCGCGATTGTGTTTGCGATGGCAAACCCGGTGCCCGAGATTATGCCCGAGGAGGCGCTGAGGGGCGGCGCGGCAGTGGTGGGCACCGGCCGCAGCGACTATCCAAACCAGATAAACAACTCACTGGTGTTTCCCGGCGTGTTTCGCGGAGCGCTCGACCATAAAGTGACAAAAATCACTGATGAACTGAAGTTAAAAGCCGCACACAACCTGGCCGCATTGGTTAAAAAACCCACCGCACAAAAAATTGTGCCGGGAGCTTTTGAAAAAGGAGTGGCAAAGGCGGTGGCTAAAGCGATCAAATAGACCAACTAAAAGTTGGTGGTTTGAGGGGAGCCGAGACCGGTGACGTAGTCGTAGTGCGTGCGCGCATCGCAAAAGTAGCCGCACGAACCGTTAGAGCCGTTGGTAATATCGCGGAAATAGTTTGCATTTTCTCCTGTAGATTTGTCGGCATACAGCTGCGTGTTGGTAATGCCGGTGCCGAGCGATGCTATAGCCGCCCACTGCGGTGCCCCGGCCGAAGTGCCGCCTACCGTATACCATGTGCCTTTTACGTAAATAGGGAAGCCGCTCGATGGATCGGCATCATACGCAACATCGGGTATGGCGCGCATGCCGCCTGCTTTAGGGATACTATAATTTTTTTGGAAGCTCGGCTCTTTTTCATACGCGCTGATACCGCCTCCGCTG
>DATCEW010000065.1:0-5710 GCA_036509865.1 Minisyncoccota bacterium | reverse complement strand
TATGGTATCGATCCGCAAGGCATGGCTACCATGACCAGCGGTTTTGAGCAGCTTGTCATATGATCAAATTGATAGACAACCTACTAAACCGCATCACTATGTACCGCTTGGTGCTGTATTACCTTGTGGTGCTCATCGTTGCGGCGTTTGTGTTTGGCTTTTTGGGCATGCTGCCCTATGACCCGACCGCGCTGGCATTTTCGACCTTACTTATCACGCTCGTGTGCTGGGCAACCAACTGGATTTTTGCGCGCACGTTTAGAGCCGCAACCAATATCGAGTCGGTGTACATCACGGCGCTTATTCTTGCGCTCATCATTACCCCTATTACTGCGGCCGACCATGCGGGTGTCGGCTTTTTAATCTTTGCCTCAGTGTGGGCGATGGCGTCAAAGTATATTTTTGCCATCGGCAAAAAGCATGTGTTTAATCCAGCGGCATTTGCGGTCGCCCTTACCGCGCTGGCCATTAACCAGCCGGCAACCTGGTGGGTCGGCAACGTGCCACTGCTCCCGTTTGTGCTTATCGGCGGATTGCTTGTGGTGCGCAAGTTGCAGCGGTTTGATTTGGTGGCGAGTTTTGCAGTCGCCGCTTTTGCGACGATCATGGTCACCTCTCCTTCGGGCGACTATACAACGCCGGTTATGCAGACGCTTTTGCACTCGTCGTTTTTCTTCCTTGCCTTTGTGATGCTTACCGAGCCGCTCACGACGCCGCCCAATCGGCTGCTCCGGGTCTGCTATGGCGCGCTGGTCGGGTTTCTTTTTGCGCCCAATATCCATATCGGGAGTTTTTACATGACTCCGGAGCTGGCGCTCTTGGTCGGCAATATATTTTCCTACGCCGTAAGCCCTAAAGGGCGCTACATGCTGGTGCTTACCGGCATCGAGCAGGCAGCGCACGATGTATATGACTTTATATTTAAGCCGGACCACGCATTTAACTTCCGACCCGGCCAATATGTGGAGTGGACGCTCGGGCACCGCTATCCCGACGATCGCGGCAATCGCCGTTACTTTACTATTGCCTCTGCTCCGACTGAATCAAACGTGCGTCTCGGCGTTAAATTTTACGATCCCTCAAGTACCTTTAAGCGCGCGCTCGCTTCGATGAAAGTAGGCGACACCATATCCGCCTCCCATCTCGCGGGCGGTTTTGTATTGCCGAAAGACAAAAATAAAAAGCTGGTCTTTATCGCCGGCGGCATCGGCGCGACGCCGTTTAGGAGCATGATCCGCTACCTGCTTGATACCAAAGAAAAACGTCCTATCGTAGTGCTGTATGCAAACAAGACATTGGCGGACGTGGCATACAAAGATATCTTTGACCGCGCCGGAGCGGAGCTCGGCATCAAAACCGTATATGCGTTAAGCGCAGAGAAGACCCCGGTGCCGGGGATGATAAACGGGCTTATCGATGCCGCATTGATCGCACGGGAGATCCCGGACTATCGCGAGCGCACTTTTTATATATCGGGCCCGCAGGCAATGGTCGAGGCGTTTAAAAAAACGCTGACCGCTATGGGCGTATCCCGCTTTAAGATCAAGAGCGACTTCTTCCCCGGGTTTGTATAATATACGTCATAATAATAAATGTATGAGCACCTACGAAAAAATAGCCTCCATCATAATCGGCATAGTGCTTGTAGCCCTTATTATTTTTTCCTACCGCGAGATAAAAGAGCCTTTTGGGAGTTCGAGCGTTGCAAAGTTAGGCTCTGATTTTGACACGAGTATCGGGCCAAATTTTACCATAGGGTCCTTTGGTACCGCGGTAAACGAGCAATCCTCCGGCGGGCTGGAGGATAACTGTGAACAACTACAGCCGGTCATGGTCGCGGCATTGCATGACATCAGCGAACGCCTCGAGACACGCAACCTGCTCGATCTTTTTATAGGCGCGGCAGAGGCATTTGAGGTAAACCGGCAAACGCTCCAACTGCTTTGCAATAAAAATGCCGAGATAACATTGGAGGATAGCAGTGGAGATAAGCTCGTGCTGCAAAAAATACCCTTTACGAGATCAATACCCCCTCAAGGCTCTCCCGACGATATCGGCACCGAAGTACATATAAACGCGACCGCTGCCGCGGCAGGAGCGCCGGTGCCAACGCAGCCCACCACGTATGGAGACATCCTCATACCCGACCGTTTCCTCGACACCGCAACATCATCCTCGTCTTAAATCCGCTATTTCTTCCCCGCTTTTTCACGGCACTTGTCGCAGACGCAGCCTTTGGGTTTTATATACTCGTCAAAAAAGTCGGTATCGTAATCGTAGTTGAGCTCCTCGCCGGCTTTGATGTTGCGCTTGCTAAACACGTACACCCGCCCCAGGCGTATCTCTATCTCGCAGTTGGGGCGGCACGAGTGATTGATGTAGCGCGCCGTATTGGAGCGCGGTGAGCCGTCTATGGTCGGATACTTTTTGCCGACGTCAAAGAGATACTGGTTTTCAGTCTCTTCCTCCTGCTTTTTGCTCAACCGCGGGCCGGTGTACTCGATAATGCACTCCCCTTTTTTAATGGGGTCAAAGGTAAAGAGCCCGAGCCCCGCACGCGAGCGCTTGACCCGCAAGTCAAAAGTACCCGGCTCGAATTTACCCTTCTTTTTTTCCTTCTTTATTGCCTTGGTAACTGCTTTTTTATTCATGGAGTGTTTGATATTTTTAACATAAAAGAGACCTTGCGGTCTCTTGTATGGCCACACAAGTGGTGCAAACTAACTGATGTGCTTTGAAACAAGCTTGGTCATCTCAAACATCGAAACCTCACCTTTGCCGTCAAATACCGCTTTGAGCTTATCGTCAGCCAAGATATTGCGCTTGTTTTTTGGGTTTTGGAGGTCATGCTTCTTGATATAGACCCAAAGCTCCTTAATGACCGCCGAGCGCGGCATGGGGCCCTTGCCCACTATTGCCTCGAGCTCGGGAGAGAGCTTCATAGGCTTTAACAAAGCTGGATTTGCTGTTCTAACCATAAAAAACTAATTCTTATTATTTACTTAGTAATCAAACCGGAAACCGCCTAGAGCATCGCCCTCGTATAGTGCACCAGTTTAGCAAACAGCGCAATACCCCCTCCCTCCTCTTGCGGGGATAACAAAAATGAGATCATTGGTGGCGGATGTCTGCGTGTTTTTTGGTTACCGGCCGGCCAGAGATGCCGACCCAGACGAGGTTGGCCCCATAATTAAAAGAGGTCTTGAATATTCCCTCTCCCTTCAACCTCCGCCCGCTGGCGTATATAGGAAGCTTCCACGACCATGTTACCTTCCCCGCTTTTTTGAGGCGCTTTGCAACGTCGGCATCCTCTCCATAAAACTCTATCGAGGTGTCAAAGCCGCCTACCCTCTCCCACGCGTCACGGCGGATGACAAAATTACCCCCTTGAATCCTAAAACCCAAAAAAAGCCAGCCGAGAAAATACCACGGACGTACGAACATCCGTTTTGAAAAAGGCAGATCATAATAGATAAATGGGCCCGAGAGCGCGACAAGTGCCGAATCGTTTTGAAATTCGCTCATGACCTCATTAAGCCAACCCGGAGGAAGCATGGTATCCGCATCAATGTTGGCGATGAGCTCGCCGTCAGTTGCATTAAACCCGGCCTTGCGCGCGCGGACCAAGCCTTTGTGCATCTCGTCAACCACGCGCACGCCTACAAAACTCTGAGCAATCTCTTTTGTATGGTCACTTGAGGCATTGTTGACCACCACCACCTCAATCTCCAGGTTCGAGCCGGGAGCTCGAACACGCGCAATCTCTTGCTGTACGGACAACAAACATTTGCCGATAAGAGCCTCCTCGTTGTACGCAGGTATAACAAAACTTATTTTCATATAAATGTAAAAACCCTTATGTTATAAGGACTTTTTGGTATACTTGCTCAAAACGCTCGGCTATGTGCTCGGGAAAGTAGCCCTGCACGGCTTCCCTCCCGGCTTTGCCACACTGCTCGGCGAGCTTTTTATCTTGCAAAAGAGCGATTATTTTTTTTACAAATTCATTTTTATTTTTTGGATCAACCGTAAACCCCGTTTTGCCGTCTGTGATGCACTCGGGCAAGCCGCCTGCGCGCGCGCCGACGATGGGGAGCGCGCACGCCATCGCTTGCAGCGTCGCCATCGGCTGGATTTCGGACAGGCTCGTGACCAAGCAGACATCGGCGGCATTTACCGCTTCGATAAGCGCCGCGCCGCGCAACACTCCCAAAAAAAGTGTTTTGTCCGCGACACCCTTCTCGTCTAATCGGCGCGCAAGCGCTCCCCGATACGGCCCGTCTCCTAAGATAACCAACTGAGCGGGCATGCGCGCCGCCACATCGGCAAAAATATCGGCGGCAAAATCGAGATTTTTTTCCATCGCTATCCGGCCAAAAATAAGCACCGCGTTCTCTCCTATACCGTATTTTTTCTTCAACTCCTGCTTCTGCGGCAGCGGTCTAAATACGTCGAGCGCAACCGGATTTGAAATAACTTCGGTCGGTACTCCGTGCATGCCATAGCGCGCAAGCTCATCAAGGATATGCCGGGTCGGAGCGGTGACGACCGCAGAGCGGCCGTGGAACCATGCGGCAAACTTTCGCCAGCTCCAGCGAAACGGAGCGAAGTCGAGGCCGACATAGTGCAAATAGTCAGACGGCGAGGTGTGGTCGGTGGCCACCACCGGTATGCCAAGCCGCCAGCCGGCATAGAGCCCCGCCATGCCCGCAGTCGAAAAGGTATTGACATGGATCACCTCGGGCTTAAATACGCGCATCTTTTTTACTATCCCAAACGGAAACACCAGCATCATACTCCGCGCGCTCCCCGGTATGGCATACGAGGGCAGGCGTACAATGTGCGGGTCGGCGACAACGCCCGGGAAGTTTGGCGCATATACGCGCACCTCATGCCCTCGCTGCCGCAAGGTGGTAGCGAGTAAATCGAGCGAGTCGGCAACGCCGGAGAGCTGCGGCAGATAGGCATCGGTGCAAATGGCTATACGCATATTACTCTTCTTTTATTTCTACTGGCTTCATCTCCTCTATAGTATGCTCAGCCGCCAAAAACCGCCGCCGCAGGTAGAACGAAAAAATATAATACCCCGAGACAATCAGCCCGAGCCCTCCCAAGAGATAGAGTACATTGCTAAGGATACTCGAAATGCTGCTGCCGAGGCTCGTACCAAAAAAATAACCCAGCGTGAGCAGTAAGCCGTATTGCAGCACCGCAACCATGGCGCCGTAGGTGACAAATTTGCGCAGGTTCATCTTGACCGTCCCCGCAACGATGATAAATGAGGACGCGACGCCGTATGATATTTTACCCAAAAGCATGGTCCGGCCGGGACGCCGCTCCCACATTTCCCGGACATTGCCCAGATGATCTTCCGTTACGCCGATTTTTTTAAGCATGCGCAAGGCTAGTTTGGTGCGACCGCCAAAATAACCCACCGCATAAAACGCGCCGTCAAGGCTTACATCGCGTAAGAAAAATATTACCCCGAGCACGTAGATATTAAAATATCCGAGCGACGCCAAGGTCCCCGCGACAAAAGCGACTATAGGCCCCTCAAGAAAGGTCAGCGGGATGAGTATCCAATAGCGGTAGGCGAGGATAAGGTGGGTGAGGGTATCGAGAGACATTACGTTGTAGTATACTAGAAAAAACTATGTTCCTATACTATGTGGAAGTAACCAGGCGATATCGCGTCTATTGTACAAAGGCC